>JAJTBK010000305.1 GCA_021286965.1 Comamonadaceae bacterium
TTGTGATCGCAGATGGCGTTGACCACGTCCTCACCGCCGTGCACGACGTTGAGCACGCCCGGCGGAATGCCCGCTTCGAGCGCCAGCGCGCACAGGCGCATGGTCACCAGCGGATCCTGCTCGGAGGGCTTCAAGACAAAGGTGTTGCCGGTGGCAATGGCCATGGGGAACATCCACAGCGGGATCATGGCCGGGAAGTTGAACGGCGTGATGCCGGCGCACACGCCCAGCGGCTGCATCACGGTGTAGGTATCGACGCCGTTGGCCACGTTGTTCGCCAGTTCGCCCAGCTGCAGGTTGCCGATGGCAGCGGCGTGCTCCACCACCTCCAGGCCCCGGAACACGTCGCCCTCGGCGTCGGGCAGGGTCTTGCCCTGCTCGGCCGTCAGGAGGGCGGCCAGCTCCTTCATGTTCTCGCGGATGAGCTGCTGGAGCTTCAAGAAGATGCGCGCACGCGTGCCAATCGGCGTCTTGCGCCAGGTTTTGAACGCCGCCTGGGCGCTGGCCACGGCGGCGTTGACCTCGTCGGGCGTGGCAAAAGGCACGCGCGCCAGCACCTCCTGCGTGGCCGGGTTGACCACGTCGCGCCATTGCGTGGTGCGGGATTCAACCCATTCGCCGTTGATCAGCAGCTTGACGGTAGGAAGCGGGGTGCCCATGGTGAGTGTCTCCTGAGAGGGTAGGGGGAAAATTTCTGCGCCCATGGTAGGTGTGCGAAATTGCCGATGCAATAGCTAAACTCGCAACTTACCTTGGCAAATTTGCACAACAAGGCGATGAACCCATCTGCATACACGAGGAGACCCATGGACTGGGACAACCTGCGCTACTTTCTGGAGCTGGCGCGCACCCGCACCCTGGCCGGGGCGGCACGGCGCCTGGGGGTGGAGCACAGCACGGTGGCGCGGCGCATCCAGGCGCTCGAACGCGAGCTGAGGGCGCCGCTGTTTGCGCGCGAGACCGACGGCCACCGCCTGAGCGAGACCGGGCGTGCGCTGCTGCCCGCCGCCCAGGCCATGGAGGCCGCCTGGCTGGCCGCGCCGCAGCTGGCGCCGCGCAGCAGCGACGGCCCCTCGGGCCTGGTGCGCGTGGGCGCGACCGAAGGCTTTGGCACCCTGGTGCTGGCGCCGCACCTGGCGCGCCTGACGCAGCGCCACCCGCACCTGTCGATCGACCTGCTGGCCCTGCCGCGCCTGCTGCAACTGTCGCGGCGCGAGGCCGATATCGTGCTCTCGCTCGAACGCCCGCAGCGCGGCAGCGTCATCGTCACGCGCCTGGCCGACTACCAGCTCTACCTCTACGGCGAGCGCCAGTACCTGGCGCGCCGCCCGCTGGTCACGCGCCGCGAAGACCTGCGCCAGCACGACTTCATCAGCTACGTGGACGACCTGCTGTTCACCAAGGAGCTGCAGTTCATCGCCCAGCTGTGCCCGCCCGAGCGCTTTGCCCTGCGCAGCACCAGCGTCACGGCGCAGTACGAGGCCGTGCGCGCCGGCGCCGGGCTTGCGGTGCTACCGGCCTTCCTGGCCGACCGCGACCCCACCCTGGCCCGGGTGCTACCCGAAGAGGCCCGGTTCACCCGCACCTTCTGGATGAGCATGGCCGCCGAGGCCAAGCACCAGGCGCCAGTGCAGGCCGTATGGGCCTTTTTGAAGGAGGTGGTGCAGCACGAGGTGCAACGCCTGTCCCCCGGGTAATCACGGAGATGGAGCAACCGGGTTATCCCTTATGCGGGTGGTGCATTGGTTTATGCTCGCGCATTCACCCCCTTTACGCGCCCGTTCTCGCGCCCGCTTATGACCCACAAGGCCCATTCCCCCACCGCGCCCATCCCGGGCCATGACGACCTGCAGCGCAACCTGACCAACCGCCACATCCAGCTGATCGCCATCGGCGGCGCCATTGGCACCGGCCTGTTCATGGGCTCAGGCAAGACCATCAGTCTGGCGGGGCCCTCCATCGTTTTTGTGTACGCCATCATCGGCGTGATGGTGTTCTTCGTCATGCGTGCCATGGGCGAGCTGCTGCTGTCGAACCTGCAGTACCGCTCGTTCATCGACTTTGCGGCCGACCTGCTCGGCCCCTGGGCCGGCTTCGTGACCGGCTGGACGTACTGGTTCTGCTGGATCATCACCGGCATTGCGGATGTGATCGCGATCTCGGCCTACGCCCAGTTCTGGGCCCCGAACCTGCCGCAGTGGGCGCCGGCGCTGGCCTGCGTCGGCCTGCTGCTGGGGCTGAACCTGCTCACCGTCAAGCTCTTTGGCGAGATTGAATTTTGGTTCGCGCTCATCAAGATCGTCGCCATCGTCAGCCTGGTGGGCACGGGCATCTACATGGTCAGCACCGGCTTTACCGCCCCCAGCGGGCAGCGCGCCAGCCTGGCCCACCTGTGGAACGACGGCGGCATGTTCCCGCATGGCGCCATGGGCTTTTTTGCCGGCTTCCAGATTGCGGTGTTCGCCTTCGTCGGCATCGAGCTGGTGGGCACCACGGCGGCCGAGGCCAAGGACCCCGAGCGCACCCTGCCGCGCGCCATCAACTCGATTCCGCTGCGCATCATCATCTTTTACGTCTGCGCCCTGGTTGCCATCATGGCCGTGACGCCCTGGCGCGAGGTCGTGCCGGCCAAGAGCCCGTTCGTCGAACTGTTCGTGCTTGCCGGCCTGCCGGCGGCGGCCGGGGTCATCAACTTCGTCGTCCTGACCTCGGCAGCCTCGTCGGCCAACAGCGGCGTGTTCTCCACCAGCCGGATGCTCTACGGCCTGGCGCTCAAGGGCGATGCACCGCAGTGGTTCCACCAGCTCTCGCGCGCCAGCGTGCCCTCGCGCGGCCTGGTTTTTTCCTGCACCTGCCTGCTGCTGGGCGCGTTCCTGATGTGGGTCATCCCCGATCTGGTCGAAGCCTTCACCCTGGTGACCACGGTCTCGGCCATCTTGTTCATGGTCGTGTGGTCGCTGATTTTGCTGTCCTACATCGCCTACCGCCGCCAGCGCCCGCAGCTGCACGCGGCCTCGATCTACAAAATGCCCGGCGGCGTTGCCATGTGCTGGGCCTGCCTGGCGTTCTTTGCCGCCATCCTGGTGCTGCTGACCTTCGAGGCCGACACGCGCCAGGCGCTCATCGCCACCCCGGTCTGGTTCGTGCTGCTGGCCCTGGGCTGGCGCGTGCGGCGCCGCCAGCGTGCCGCGCAGGCAGCGGCCCAAGGCACGGCCCTGGGCCAGGCTTGATGATGGGGAGCAGCGTGGGCGCCGGTCAGCGGTAGCGCTGCTCCAGCGCATCCCAGCCGGGCTTGCCCACCAGGCGCTGGCGTTCGGCAAACGATGCCACCAGGCCGCTGCCCTCGGTCAGTTGCTGGGTTTCGCGCAGCGTGGTCAGCGCCTTTTGCATCCCCAGCACCGCGCCTTGCAGCGCAGCGTTGGCGTAGAGCACGAGGCCAAAGCCCAGCGCACCGAGCTCCTGCGCGCTGAACAGGGGCGTTTTGCCGCCAATCACCATGTTCATCAATTGCGGCGTGGCCAGGCGCTGGGGCAGTTGGCGCACTTCTTCGGCCTGCGTCACGGCCTCGACGAACAAAATATCCGCCCCCGCCTCGGCAAATTTTTGCGCGCGCTCCACGGCGGCCTCAAAACCGTGCGTGGCCGCCGCGTCGGTGCGCGCCAGGATGAGCAAACCGCTGTCGCGCCGCGCATCGACGGCGGCCTTGATTTTGTCCACCGCTTCCTCGGTCGAAATCACGTCCTTGCCGTTGAAATGCCCGCAGCGCTTGGGCGCCACCTGGTCTTCGAGCTGGATGCAGTCGGCCCCGGCGCGCTCCAAGGTGCGCACCGTGTGATAGACGTTGAGCGCGTTGCCAAAGCCGGTGTCGGCGTCCACGATCAGCGGCAGCTCCACCGCATCGCGGATGCGCGCCGTGTGCTCGGCAATCTCGGCCAGGCCCATGAAGCCCTGGTCGGGCATACCGAACCACATATTGGTCACGCCCGCGCCGGTGATGTAGAGGGCCTGAAAGCCCAGGTCTTGCACGATGCGGGCCGAGAGCGCGTTGAACGCGCCGGGCACGAGCAGGCCACTGCGCGCCTGCACGAGTTGCTTGAGTTGCTGCTTGGTGTTCATGGTTGTTGTCATGCTATTGGATGGATAGCTGCTTGCGCTGGATGGGCAAGGGTTAGAGGCTGTTTTCGCTTAAAACCTCGGCGGGCACGTACACCCAGCCCTGCATGAGGATGCGGGCGCTGCGGCTCATCACCGCCTTGGTGACTTGCCATGCACCATCAACCTGCCGGGCCTCGGCGCCCACGCGCAAGGTGCCCGAGGGGTGGCCAAAACGCACCGCCTGGCGCTGGCCGCCGCCCGCTGCCAGGTTCACCAGCGTGCCATCAATGGCCGCCGCCGTGGCGATGGCGACGGCGCAGGTGCCCATCATGGCGTGGTGCAGCTTGCCCATGGAAAGCGCCCGCACCAGCAAATCCACATCGCCCGCCGCCACGGTTTTGCCGCTGGCGGCGGTGTAGTCCTTGGGCGGGCTGACGAAGGCTAGTTTTGGCGTGTGCTGGCGCGTTGCCGCCTCCTCGGGCGTCTGGATCAGGCCCATGCGCAGGGCCCCTGCGACACGGATTTTTTCCAAGCGCGCCAGTTGCGCCGGGTCGTTGTTGATGTCCTGGCGCAGCTCGGTGCCCTGGTAGCCAATATCGGCCGCGTTGACGAACACGGTGGGGATGCCGACGCTGATCATCGTGGCTTTGAACGTACCAACGCCCGGCACCTCCAGGTCATCAACCAGGTTGCCGGTAGGGAACATGGTCCCGCCCTCGTCGCCGTCATCCGACGGGTCGATGAACTCCAGCACGATTTCGGCCGCAGGGAAGGTGACGCCGTCGAGTTCGAAGTCACCTGTTTCCTGCACCTGCCCGCCCGTGACCGGCACATGGGCGATGATGGTTTTGCCGATGTTGGCCTGCCAGATGCGTACCGTGCACACGCCATCGCTCGGGATGCGGCTGGCATCGACCAGGCCCGCGTGAATGGCGAATGCTCCGGCGGCGGTGGAGAGGTTGCCGCAGTTGCCGCTCCAGTCCACCAGATCCTGGTCAATCGACACCTGGCCGTAGAGGTAGTCCACATCGTGCCCGGGGCGCTGGCTTGGGCTCAGGATGACGCATTTGCTGGTGCTGGACGTGGCCCCGCCCATGCCGTCGATCTGCGCGCCGTAGGGATCCGGGCTGCCGATGATGCGCTGCAGCAGCCGGTCGCGTGCGCGACCCGGGGTTTGGCAGCTTGCGGGCAGGTCTTGCAGGCGAAAGAACACGCCCTTGCTGGTGCCGCCGCGCATGTAGGTGGCGGGGATTTTGAGTTGAGGAGGGTGGGTCATGATGGGTTACCCCTCTCCCCCGGCCCCTCTCCC
>JAJTBK010000308.1 GCA_021286965.1 Comamonadaceae bacterium
CATCCAGGGCCAGGTGCTGTCGGGCGACCGCAAGGACGTGCTGCTGCTGGACGTGACGCCCCTGTCCCTGGGCATCGAGACCCTGGGCGGCGTGATGACCAAGATGATCACGAAGAACACGACCATCCCGACGAAGTTCGCCCAGACCTTCTCCACCGCCGACGACAACCAGCCGGCCGTGACCATCAAGGTCTACCAGGGTGAGCGCGAGATGGCCAGCGGCAACAAGCTGCTGGGCGAGTTCAACCTCGAAGGCATCCCGCCGGCACCACGCGGCCTGCCGCAGATCGAGGTGTCGTTCGACATCGACGCCAACGGCATCCTGCACGTGGGCGCCAAGGACAAGGGCACGGGCAAGGAAAACAAGATCACCATCAAGGCGAATTCGGGCCTGTCGGAAGACGAGATCCAGCGCATGGTGAAGGACGCCGAGCTCAACGCCGCCGACGACAAGAAAAAGCTCGAACTGGTGCAGGCCAAGAACCAGGGCGAAGCCGCGCTGCACAGCGTGCACAAGAGCCTGGGCGAACACGGCGACAAGCTCGACGCGGCTGAAAAATCCGCTATCGAAGCCGCTGCCAAGGCCCTGGAAGAAGCCCTCAAGGGCGAGGACAAGGCCGAGATCGACGCCAAGACCGAAGCCCTGATGGCCGCCAGCCAGAAGCTCGGCGAGAAGATGTACGCCGACGCCCAGGCCGCGCAAGCCGCCGCTGGCGCCGCCGAAGGCGCAGCCAGTGCGCAGGCCGGTGCCAACACCAAGCCGGCGGACGACGACAACGTGATCGACGCCGAGGTCAAGGAAGTCAAGAAGGGCTGACACCTGCCGCCGCGCTAACCGACCACCGCCGCGCAGGCCCGACCCGGCCTTGCGCGGCGTTGCGCTTCCAAGCAAACGGATTGCACCATGTCGAAAAAAGACTTTTACGAAGTCCTGGGCGTACCCAAGAACGCCTCGGACGACGACATCAAGAAGGCCTACCGCAAGTTGGCCATGAAGTACCACCCGGATCGCAACCAGGGTGATGCCGCCAAGACTGCCGAGGAAAAATTCAAGGAGGCCAAGGAGGCCTACGAGATGCTCTCCGACGGCCAGAAACGCGCCGCCTACGACCAGTACGGCCACGCTGGCGTCGATCCCAACATGCGCGGTGGCCCGGGTGGCGGTGCCGAGGGCTTTGGCGGCTTTGCCGAGGCTTTTGGCGACATCTTCGGCGACATGTTCGGCGGCGCCCGGGGCGGGCGCGGCGGCGGGCGCCAGGTGTACCGGGGCAGCGACCTGTCCTACGCCATGGACATCTCGCTCGAAGAGGCGGCCAACGGCAAGGACGCGCAGATCCGCATCCCCAGCTGGGATGCCTGCGACAGCTGCCACGGCAGCGGTGCCAAGCCCGGCACCCAGGCCAAGACCTGCACCACCTGCAGCGGCGCTGGCGTGGTGCAGATGCGCCAGGGCTTTTTCAGCGTACAGCAGACCTGCCCGCATTGCCGGGGCACGGGCAAGATCATTCCCGAGCCCTGCACCAGCTGCCACGGCCAGGGCAAGATCAAGCGCCAGAAGACGCTGGACGTGAAAATCCCCGCCGGCATCGACGACGGTATGCGCATCCGCAGCACCGGCAACGGCGAGCCCGGCACCAACGGCGGCCCGCCGGGCGACCTGTACATCGAGATCCGCGTGCGCAAGCACGACATCTTCGAGCGCGATGGCGACGACCTGCACTGCCAGGTGCCGGTGAGTTTCATCACCGCTGCGCTCGGCGGCGAGATCGAGGTGCCCACGCTCGCCGGCAAGGCCGTGATCGACATCCCCGAAGGCACGCAGGCCGGCAAGCAGTTCCGCCTGCGCGGCAAGGGCATCAAGGGCGTGCGCGCCAGCTACCCCGGCGACCTGTATTGCCACATCGTGGTCGAGACGCCGGTCAAGCTCACCGAGTACCAGCGCAAACTGCTGCGCGAGCTCGAAGAGTCGCTGAAAAAGGGCGGCGGCAAGCATTCGCCCAGTGCCGAGAGCTGGACCGACAAGCTCAAGAGCTTCTTTAGCTGATCGGGCGCAAACTCCGCCCCCACCCTACGGCACGCCTGGCGCGTGCCGTTTTTTTTGCTGCTACGCTGGCGTCATCACAGGAGGCCCGTATGAGCGTCAGCATTACCTTTCTCGGTGCCGCCGGCACCGTCACCGGTTCCAAGTACCTGGTGCGCTACCAGGATCAGAGCCTGCTCGTCGATTGCGGGCTGTTCCAGGGCTACAAGCCGCTGCGCGAGATGAACTGGGAGCCACTGCCACTGGCAGCGGCCAGCATCGATGCCGTGCTGCTGACCCACGCCCACCTCGACCACAGCGGCTACCTGCCGCTGCTGGCGCGCCAGGGCTACGGCGGCGCCGTGCACTGCACCGCCGGCACACGTGATCTGTGCGCCATCTTGCTGCCCGACAGCGGCCACCTGCAAGAGGAAGAAGCGGCCTACCTCAACCGCCACCGCCTGAGCCGCCACGACCCGGCGCTGCCGCTGTACACGCGGCTCGATGCCGTG
>JAJTBK010000310.1 GCA_021286965.1 Comamonadaceae bacterium
GCTTCACGGCCCTGCTGCTGGGTCGCATAGACAATGAGTCGGCTGTTGGGTGCAAAACTGGGGCGCTCGTCCGCTGAGGAGTCGGTGATAGCGGTGACATTGCCAGTGGCCAACTCCATCACTTGCAGCTTGAAGGCACCACCGGCACGCGAGATATAGGCCAGCCAACGGCCATCGGGGCTGATGGCGGGCGAGATGTTGTAGCTGCCGTTGAAGGTCACGCGCTCGGCGTTGCCGCCGCCGGCCGCCACCTTGTAGATCTGCGGCGCGCCGCCCCGGTCGCTGACGAAGTAAATGCTGCGCCCGTCGCCGGAGAACACCGGCTCGGTGTCGATGCCGCTGCTTTGCATCAGGCGGCGCGGCTCGCCGCCGTTGGCGTCGATGGTGTAGAGCTGCGAGTGGCCGTCGCGCGTGAGCGTCACGGCCAGCTGGCGGCCATCGGGCGACCAGGCGGGGGCACTGTTGGAGCCCCGGAAGTTGGCAATCAGGCGCCGGCGCCCGCTGGCCACGTCGTGCACGTAGACCACGGGCTTGCGCGACTCGAACGACACATAGGCCAGCTGCGTGCCGTTCGGTGCCCAGGCGGGCGAGATGATGGGCTCGGGGCTGGCCAGCGCGGCCTGGGCGTTTTCGCCATCGGCATCGGCAATCCACAGGCTGTAGCGCCCGCCGGCCTTGGTGACGTAGGCGATGCGGGTGGAGAACACGCCGCGCTCGCCGGTGAGTTTTTCGTACACGAAATCGGCAATGCGGTGCGCCACCAGGCGCAGGTCGCTCTGGATGACGATGTAGCTCTGCCCGCCCAGATCCTGGCCGCGCACCACGTCCCAGAGGCGAAAGCGCACGTCAAACCGGCCATCGGCCAGGCGCGTAACGCTGCCGGTGACGAGCGAATCGGCGCTTTTCTGGCGCCACTGTGCCATGTCGGGGCGGGTGGTTTCGTCGAGCTGGGCGCCGGCGGCGTCCACGCTGCGAAACTGCCCGCTGCGTTCAAGATCGGCCTGCACGATGGCGGCCACCGGCTGCGGCGCCTGCGCCTCGCCGCGAAACGGCGCCAGGGCGATGGGCAACTGCGTCAGGCCGACGCCCGTGACTTCGACACGGAACTGCGCCAGGGCAGGAACGGCGGGGAGGCAAAGCATGGCCGCCAGCACCTGGCGGCGCAGGGGGCGCAGCGGCGCGGCGGCAAGGGGGGGAGTAGAGAGATGAGTAGTCATTGGCAGCGGTCGGTAGCCGTTACGAGCCGGAAAGACAACCCGGCATATTACACACGGCGGCAGCCGGCTCCTGTGACAGGGCGGCATGGTACACAGGCAAAACGTAAAATTCTGCGCATTCATGCAAACCCCTGCCCCCAACTCCCCTACTCCCGCCCTGCGCGCACGCCTGGCGCGGCTGCTGCCCTATTTTGGTGGCCACCGCCTGGCCTGGGCGCTGGCGCTGGCCGGCACGCTCCTGGGCGCAGCCACTGAACCATTGATTCCGGCGCTGCTCAAGCCGCTGCTCGACAGCGGCTTTACCGATGGCACGCTGCAGCTGTGGCTGGTGCCGCTGGCCATCGTCGGCGTGTTCTTCATCCGTGGCATTGCCCAGTTCACCAGCCAGTACGCCATCACGCGCATCGCCAACGAAGGCATGTTGCTCTTGCGCCAGGCGCTGTTTGCGCGCCTGCTGGCGGCCGATATGGCGCTGTTCTCGCGCCAGTCGGCCAGCGCCCTGTCCAACACCGTGGTCTACGAGGTGCAAACCGGCGCCACGCTGCTGGTGCAGGCACTCATGGGCATCTCGCGCGACGGTTTTACGCTGCTGGCGCTGCTCGGCTACCTGCTGTACCTGAACTGGCAGCTGACGCTGATCGTCGCCGTCGTCGTGCCGGCCGTGGCCTGGATCATGAAAACCCTCTCGCGGCGCCTGTACCGCATCACCAAGGCCAGCCAGCAGGCCACCGACGACCTGGCCTACGTGGTCGAAGAGAACGTGCTCGCGCACCGCATGGTGCGCCTGCACGGCGCGCAGGCGCAGCAGCAGGCACGCTTTGGCCACCTGAGCGACAGCCTGCGCCGCCTGGCAATCAAGGCCACCATCGCCTCCGCCGCCATGACGCCGCTGACCCAGCTGTTGGCCGCCGTCGCCCTGTCCACGGTGATCTGCGTCGCCCTGTGGCAAAGCCGCGCCGGCAGCGGCGCCAGCCACGCCATCACGGTCGGCGGCTTTGCCTCTTTCATCACCGCCATGCTGATGCTGGTGGCGCCCATGCGGCGCATGGCCGACGTCTCCAACCCGCTCACGCGCGGCGTGGCGGCGCTCGAACGCGGGTTGCAGCTCGTCCACGACACCGCCAGCGAAAGCGGCGGCACGCACACCGGCACACAAGCAGCGCGCGGCGCGCTGCAATTGCAGGACGTGTGCGTGCGCTTTGGCACCCCGGACGGCGCTGGCGACGGCGCCCTGGCGCTCGACGGCATCAACCTGACACTGCGCCCGGGCGAGACGGTGGCCCTGGTCGGCCCCTCGGGCGCGGGCAAGAGCACGCTGGTGAACCTGCTGCCGCGCTTTGTGCAGCCCAGCAGCGGCCGCATCAGCCTCGACGGCGTGCCCCTGGCCGACTGGGATCTGGGCCACCTGCGCGCGCAGTTCGCCATGGTCAGCCAGGACGTGGTCATGCTCAACGACAGCATCGCCGCCAACGTCGCCCTGGGCGCGCCCATGGAGCGCGCGCGGGTGCAGCACTGCCTGGACGCTGCCAACCTGGCCGAGCACGTGGCGCGCCTGCCACAGGGCATGGACACCCCCGTCGGCCACAACGCCAGCCAACTCTCGGGCGGCCAGCGCCAGCGCCTGGCGATTGCACGCGCGCTGTACAAAGACGCGCCGATCCTGATCCTGGACGAAGCCACCTCGGCGCTCGACACCGCCTCCGAGCGCCTGGTGCAAGAAGCCCTGCAGCGCCTGATGCAAGGCCGCACCACGCTGGTGATTGCGCACCGCCTCTCGACCATCGAGCACGCCGACCGCGTGCTGGTGCTGCAGCACGGCCGCATCGTCGAGCAGGGCAGCCACACCCAGCTGCTGGCGCTGGGCGGCCTCTACGCCCAGCTGCAACACCAGCATTCAGAGCAAAAATAGGCAATAAAAATAGCTGCAAGCGCTTGCCTGTCAAGCGTTAGCAGCTATTAAAAACAGAGCAACTCTACCACTGTCCCCGGTTCGGCTGGCGCTTGCGGATGGCCGCCGCCAGGGTGCGCGCCAGCGCCTCGCGCCCGGCGCGCTGGGCGAACTGCACCGCCGTCAGGCCGCGCTGGTTCTTGATGCTCGGGTCGGCGCCCTCGGCCAGCAGCAGCTGCGCCACGTCCTCGCTGCCGTACTGGGCGGCGAGCATCAGCGGCGTGCTGCCGTTGGGCGAGCCGGCGTCGATGTAGGCGCTTTCTTCGAGCAACAGGCGCACCATCTGCGGCGCCTGCGCCAGGGTGCACGAGGCGGCGTAGTGCAGCGGCGTCCAGCCGGTTTGGTTGACGTCGGCGTCGCGCGCGATCAGGGCGCGGGCGGCGTCGAGCTGGCCCTTGATGGCGGCGAGCATCAGCGCCGTCTCGCCCTGGGCGTTGCGGCGGTTGACGTCGAGCTGCGGCGAGCGCAGCAGCGCGGCGAAGGCCTGCCAGGATTCGAGCTGCAGCGCCAGGAGCAGGCCCGTGCGCCCCTGCTCATCGCTGGTGTTGGGGTCCAGGCCACGCGCCAGCAGGGCCGTGATCTCGTCGCCCCGGTCGCGCCGGATGGCGGTGAAAAAATCGTCGAACGCGCCCGCACTGGCGCAGCCCGCCAGGCCCAGCGCCGCCCAGGCCAGCGCCTGCTGGCACCACCGGCGGCGCTTCATGCCGTGACCCCGGTAAAAAGCGCATCGACGTTGCGGCTCGTGGCCTCGGCCACGGCCTGCACGCTCAGGCCGCGCAGCTGCGCAATCTGCTGCGCCACGTACGGCACGTAGGCCGGGGTGTTGGTTTTGCCGCGATACGGCACGGGCGCAAGGTAGGGACTGTCGGTTTCAATCAGCAAACGCTCCAGCGGCACGAAGGCCGCCACCTCGCGCAGCTCCTGCGCGCTCTTGAAGGTGACGATGCCCGAGAGCGAGATGTAGTAGCCCAGATCGAGCGCCTCCCGCGCCACCGCCAGCGACTCCGTAAAGCAGTGGAACACGCCGCCGGCGCGGTTGCCGCTGCCGTCCTCGCCCTCCTCGCGCAAGATGGCCAGGGTGTCGGCGGCGCTGCTGCGGGTGTGGATCACCAGCGGCTTGCCGACGGCGCGCGCAGCGCGGATGTGGGTGCGAAAGCGCGTGCGCTGCCACTCCAGGTCGGCAATGCTGCGCCCGCCCTTGCGCTCCTCCATGCCGTAGTAGTCCAGCCCGGTCTCACCGATGGCGACCACGCGCGGCAGCTGGGCTTTTTCCTGCAGCTCCTGCACGCTGGGCTCGTGGATGCCCTCGTTGTCCGGGTGCACGCCAACGCTGCACCAGAAGTTGTCGTAGCTTTGCGCCAGCGCGTGCACGGCAGGAAATTCTTCCATCGTCGTGCAGATGCACAGCGCACGCGTGACCTGTGCCGCCTGCATGGCGGCGCGGATGGTGGGGATCTGGCTGGCGAGCTCGGGAAACGTCAGGTGGCAGTGGGAATCGGTGAACATGGCGGCAGTGAAAACGGCAATGCCGACCGGGGCGGGCCGCCGGTCGGCATTGGCGGGAGCGGGGGTTAAATGGTTTGCGTCGGCTTGTCCGAGCCCAGGGCAGTGCCCAAAATTTCTTCGATGCGTGCGCGCAGCTGGCGCGATTTTTCATCCTTGGGGAAATGGATGCCCACGCCCTGCGTGCGGTTGCCGCCGGCACGCGCCGGCGTGACCCAGGCCACGCGCCCGGCGACGGGGTAGCGCTGGGTGTCCTCGGGCAGGGTCAGCAGCACGTAGACGTCGTCGCCCAGGCGGTAGTCGCGCGTGGTCGGGACGAAGATACCGCCCTCGGCGAAGTAAGGAATGAAGGCGGCGTACAGGGCCGCTTTTTCCTTGATGGCCAGCTGCATGACGCTGGGGCGCGGCGCGTTCGGGGCGGGGGTATTCATGGCGTGCGGGGCGGTCGTGGTGGCTGCGAGTGTAGTGTCTGGCGCGCCTGGGCGACAAGCGCCTCCAGCAGCAGCCCCTGGTTGAAGGGGTGCTCGGCGCTGCGCGCCGCCTTGGCCAGCGCCTGGGCCCAGCGCGCCAGCGCCAGCAGCGGCGGCGCGGGCGGCAGGCTCTCGGGCGCGAAGTAGCGCGGCGGTGCGCCCACGGCGCACGCCTGCAGGTCGTGGCAGAGTTTTTGCAGCGCCGCAATGGCCTGCGCCGGGCTGTAGTCGGCCAGGGCCGCGACCTCGCCACGCGCCATGGCCTGCGGCAGCTGCGCCCAGGCGGCGGGGCTGCGCCCGGCCTGGGCCAGGGCCAGCGCATCTTGCGGGCGGCCACCGGCGGCGCGCCAATGCGCCTTGGCATCGTCCGCGCTCAGGCCCTGCGCCTGCAGCCAGGCCAGGGCCTCGTCGGCCTGCGGCCAGTGCAGGCTGTGGCCCAGGCAGCGGCTGCGGATGGTGGGCAGCAGCAGGTGCGCGGCCTCGCTGGCGAGCACGAAGCGGGTGTCGCCCGGGGGCTCCTCCAGCGTCTTGAGCAGGGCGTTGGCGGTGACGTGGTTCATCTGCTCGGCCGGGTACACCAGCACCGCCTTGCCGCGCCCCCGCGCGCTGGTGCGCTGGCAGAACTCGACCGCTTCGCGCATGGCATCGACGCGGATTTCGCGGCTGGGCTTGCGTTTTTTCTCATCGATCTCGGCCTGCGCTTTCTCGCTCAGCGGCCAGCCCAGCGCCAGCATCACGGTCTCGGGCATGAGCACGCACAGGTCGGCATGGGTGTGCACGGCAATGGCGTGGCAGCTCGCGCATTGGCCGCAGGCGCCGTCGGCGCCGGGCGCGTCGCACAGCCAGGCACGCACCAGCTCGTAGGCCAGGGCGTATTGGCCCAGGCCCGAGGGCCCCTGCAGCAGCCAGGCGTGGCCGCGCTGGGCCAGCAGCTGGCGCCGCTGCGCCGCAATCCAGGGCGCCGGGGCGCTGGCCGTCATGGCTGCGCCTCCAGCCAGCCGCGCGCCACCAGTGCCGCCTGCAGCTGCTGCCAGACGGCGGGCAGGGGCTGGGCGGCGTCGATGCGGATGAAGCGCTGCGGCGCCACCTGCGCACGCGCCGCGTAGCCCTGGGCGACGCGGGCAAAAAAGTCCGGCGGCAGGGCCTCGAAGCGGTCCGGGCTGCGCGCTGCGGCCAGGCGCTGCGCCGCCACGGCGGGGGGCAGGTCAAACCACAGGGTGGCGTCGGGTTCACGCATCAAATCGGGCTCTGGGGCGCACCCAGTCTGCGCCAGTCGCTCCAAATACGATAGCACCCCAAGATCGAAGCCGCGCCCGGCGCCCTGGTAGGCGAAGGTGGCGTCGGTGAAGCGGTCGCACAGCAGCACCTCGCCGCGCGCCAGCGCCGGCTCGATCACCTGGCGCAGGTGGTCGCGTCGGCCGGCAAAGGCCAGCAGGGCCTCGGTCAGGGCGTCCATGGGTTCGTGCAGCAGCAGGGCGCGCAGTTTTTCCGCCAGCGGCGTGCCGCCGGGCTCGCGCGTCAGCGTGACGCTGCGCCCCTGGGCGCGAAAGGCGTCGGCCAGGGCCTGGATGTGCGAGCTTTTGCCGGCGCCGTCGATGCCTTCAAAGCTGATGAAAAGTCCGGTTGTCGTCATTTCTGCCCCCTCTGGTAGCGGTTGACGGCGCGGTTGTGCTCTTCGAGCGTGGCGCTGAACTGGCTGCTGCCGTCGCCCCGGGCGACGAAGTACAGCGCGCGCGTGGCCTGCGGCTGCACCGCCGCCAGCAGCGCCGCCTTGCCCGGCATGGCAATCGGCGTTGGCGGCAGGCCGGCGCGGGTGTAGGTGTTCCAGGGGTGGTCGGTCTGCAGGTCGCGCTTGCGCAGGTTGCCGTCGAATTTCTCGCCCAGGCCGTAGATCACGGTGGGGTCGGTCTGCAGCAGCATCCCCTGGCGCAGGCGGTTGGCAAACACGCCGGCAATCTGCCCCCGGTCGGCCGCCTGGCCGGTTTCTTTTTCGACGATGCTCGCCAGGATCAGCGCCTCGTCCGGGGTTTTCAGCGGGCTGTCGGCGCTGCGCAGCGCCCAGGCCGCCTCCAGGCGCCGGTCCATGGCGTGCAGCGCGCGGCGCAGCAGCGCCAGTTCGCTGCTGCCCTTGGCGTAGGCATAAGTGTCGGGGAAGAAACGGCCCTCGGGCGCCACGCCGGCGCGGCCCAGTTGCGCCATCAGCTGCGCATCGCTCAGGTCCTGGCTATCGTGGCGCAGGCCGTCTTCGCGTGCCAGGGCGGCGCGCACCTGGCGCCAGTTCCAGCCTTCGACCAGGGTCAGCGCACGCAGGCTTTCCTCGCCACGCGCGAGCTTTTGCAGCAGGCCGTAGGGCGTGGTGCCGGGGGTGATTTCATAGTTGCCGGCGCGGATCTGGCGGTCTTGCCCCGAGACGCGGAACCAGGCGTAGAGCAGGCGCGCATCGGTACGCACCCCGGCTTGCACCACGGCACGCGCGACGGTGCGCGGCGCCGTGCCGGGCTCGATCTCCAATTCGAGCGTCTGCGCGCCGCCCTGGTCCAGCGGCTGCTGCAGCCACCAGGCGCCTGCCGCGCCCAGCGCCGCCAGGCCCATCAGTACCAGCACCAACCAAAGCAATAAACGACGCACAAGCCCTGCTGCCCAAAATGTGTAGAGCCGGGGA
>JAJTBK010000352.1 GCA_021286965.1 Comamonadaceae bacterium
CGGCCTGGACACGCCCACGCGCGGCACGGTGCGCCTGCAGGGCGAGGACCTGTTCGCCCGCGACGAGGATGCGCGCGCAGCGCTGCGTGCGCGCAAGCTCGGTTTCGTGTTCCAGAATTTCCAGCTCCTGGCGCACCTGACGGCGCTGGAGAACGTGATGCTGCCGCTCGAACTCGCCGGCCGGCGCGATGCGCGCGCGCGTGCGGCCGAGATGCTGGCGCGCGTCGGCCTGGGCCAGCGCCTGGCGCATTACCCGCGCCTGCTCTCGGGCGGCGAGCAACAGCGCGTGGCGCTGGCGCGTGCCTTCGTCGTCGAGCCGGCGCTGCTGCTCGCCGACGAGCCTACCGGCAGCCTGGACCACGCCACGGGCGAAGCCATCATGGCGCTGATGTTCACCCTCAACCGCGAGCGCGGCACCACGCTGCTGCTGGTCACGCACGACCTCGGCATTGCCGCGCGCTGCGCCCGGCGCATCACCATCGAGGCCGGGACGATCCACAGTGATATTAAAAATGATAGCTAGCCACGCTTGTTGCAAGCCATTTTGCAATACAAATGATGCGCAAAATGGCTGTAGTCAAGCGTGAGCTGCTATCAATTTTTAGCTGCGCCGGGGCGCCATGCAGGCGGCGGCGGTGAACAGCACGTCGGTGGAGGAGTTCAGCGCCGTCTCGGCCGAGTCCTGCAGCACGCCGATGATGAAGCCCACGCCCACCACCTGCATGGCGACGTCGTTGCCGATGCCAAACAGGCTGCAGGCCAGCGGGATGAGCAGCAGCGAGCCGCCGGCCACGCCAGAGGCGCCGCAGGCGCAGACCGAGGCGACGACGCACAGCAGCAGCGCGGTGGGCACATCGACCGCAATGCCCAGGGTGTGCGCCGCTGCCAGCGAGAGCACGCTGATGGTGATGGCCGCGCCCGCCATGTTGATGGTCGCGCCTAGCGGAATGGCAATGCTGTAGGTTTCCTCATCCAGGTTCAGGCGCTTGGCCAGGGCCAGGTTGATGGGGATGTTGGCCGCCGAGCTGCGCGTGAAGAAGGCGGTGACGCCGCTCTCGCGCAGGCAGGTCAGCACCAGCGGGTAGGGGTTGCGGCGGATGGTGAGAAAGACGATCAACGGGTTGACCACCAGCGCCACGAACATCATGCAGCCCAGCAGCACGGCCAGCAGCTGCGCGTAGCCCAGCAGGGCCTGCACGCCGGCTTCGGCAAAGGTGGCGGCCACCAGGCCCAGAATGCCCAGCGGCGCGCAGCGAATCACCCACTGGATGACCTGCGTCACGGCCTGGGCGCCGTCTTGCAGCGCGCTGCGCGTGCTGTCGCTGGCGTGGCGCAGCGCCCCGCCCAGGGCGATGGCCCAGCCCAGGATGCCGATGTAGTTGGCTTCGAGCAGCGCCTTCACCGGGTTCGAGGCCAGGCTCTGCACGACGTTGAGCAGCACCTCCGAGACCGCGCCCGGCGCCGCCTGCGCCTGCACCCCGGCCTTGAGCACCAGCGTGCTCGGAAACCACAGGCTGGCCGCTACGCCCGTGGCGGCCGCCGCCAGCGTACCGATGGCGTACAGCAGCAAGATGGGGCGCATGTGCGTGCTCTCGCCCGGGCGGTGGTTGCTGATGGCGGCCATCACCAGCACCAGCACCAGCAGCGGTGCAATCGCCTTCAATGCCGAAATGAACAGGTTGCCCAGAAAAGCCACGGCCGGGGTGGCCTGGGGAAAGAACAGGGCCAGGGCCACGCCGGCGAGCAGGCCGACGCTGATTTGCGCCACCAGGCTGGTGCGCTGCGCCCAGCGCAGCAAGGGAGAGAGGATCATGATGAAAACAAGGAACGCGAGCCGCACCGCCAAAGCAGGTCATGCCTGGGGCGAATACCGCTGCAGCGGGTGGCTGCAGGGCTCAAAAGGGAGGTATCACAAGGGTAGGGGGGCGATTGTAAAAACCTGCAGCCGGTTGCAGATTAGATAATGCCCCTTATGTCCACCCCCAAAGTCTTGTTCGGCTTCCATGCCGTTGGCGTGCGCTTGAAAACGGCGCCGCAATCCATCATCGAAATCTATTTTGAGCCCACGCGCCGCGATGCGCGGATGCGCCAATTCATCGCCCGCGCCAAGGAAGCCGGGGTGCGCCTGATCGAGGCCGATGGCCTGCGCCTGTCCAAGCTCGCCGGTAGCCACGGCCACCAGGGCGTGGCCGCCCGGGTGCAGGAGGTGGCGCAGCTGCACTCGCTCGACGATCTGCTCGACCAGCTCGAAGCCGACGGCGTGGCCAACCCGCTGCTCCTGGTGCTCGACGGCGTGACCGATCCGCACAACCTCGGCGCCTGCCTGCGCGTGGCCGATGGCGCCGGCGCGCATGCCGTCATTGCGCCCAAGGACCACGCCGTGGGCATCAACGCCACCGTGGCCAAGGTTGCCAGCGGCGCGGCCGAGACGGTGCCGTACTTCATGGTCACCAACCTGGCGCGCACCCTGGGCGAGCTCAAGGAGCGCAACATCTGGATCATTGGCACCAGCGGCGACGCCGAGCAGACCCTGTACCAGGCCGATCTCAAGGGCCCGGTGGCCCTGGTGCTGGGCGCCGAGGGCCCGGGAATGCGCCAGCTCACGCGCAAGACCTGCGACGCGCTGGTCAGCATCCCGATGCAGGGTGCGGTCGAGAGCCTGAACGTGTCCGTGGCCAGCGCGCTGTGCCTGTACGAGGCGCTGCGCCAGCGCGGGGGCTAGGCCGATGGCGCTGGTACTGCCGCCCTGGGCCCAGCTGGGCGTTGCCATCGTCGCCGAGGTCATTGCCACCACGGCGCTCAAGTCCTCTGAAGGATTTACACGCGCGTTGCCCAGCGTGGTCTGCGCCCTGGGCTACGGCCTGGCGTTCTACATGCTGTCATTGGTGATGAAAAGCCTGCCCACCGGCCTGGTGTACGCCGTCTGGTCGGGCCTGGGCATCGTGCTGATTTCAGCCGTGGGCTGGCTGCTGCACGGCCAGAAGCTGGACCTGGCGGCGCTGCTGGGCATGGGGTTGATCGTTGCCGGCGTACTCGTCATCCAGTTGTTTTCCAAGACCAGCGCGCATTGATTCGCGCGCCAGCACGCGGCGCGCGTCCAGGCTGGCGATCGGCACCCGGCCGTCCTGCGGAATCGCGCCTGCCAGCTGCAGCGCCAG
>JAJTBK010000378.1 GCA_021286965.1 Comamonadaceae bacterium
CCCATCAAAGTGATGGGCCTGAAGACCGATGGCCTGGTGCACGCCATCACCGAGATCGCCGCGCGCTTTGACCCGCAGTTCGACGCCCGCAGCATCGAGCTGCGCGAGAGCAGCGGCGGCAAATACCTGGGGGTGACCATCACCGTCACCGCCACCAGCCGCGCCCAGCTCGACGATCTGTACCGCGCGCTCACGACGCACCCGCTGGTCAAGGTGGTGCTGTAAATGGCGCCCGCGCCCGAGCTGCGCATCCTGGGCCGCACCGACTACGCGGCCACCGTGCAGGCCATGCAGCGCCTGACCGAGGAGCGCGACGCCAGCACCCCCGATCAGCTATGGATTTGTGAGCACGCCGCGCTTTATACACAAGGGCAAGCGGGCAAAACCGACCACATCCTGAACCCCGGCGAGATCCCCGTCGTCGCCACCAACCGGGGCGGGCAGGTGACGTACCACGGCCCCGGCCAGGTCGTCGCCTACCCGTTGCTCGACCTGCGCCGCGCCGGCTACTACGTCAAGGAATACGTGCACCGCATCGAGGAGGCGGTGATCCGCACCCTTGCCGCCTTCGGCGTCACGGGCCACCGCGTCGCGGGGGCTCCCGGCATCTACGTGCGCCTCGACGACCCTTTCAGCCACGCCCGGCTGGCGCAGCGCCCGCAGCAGCGCCAGCCCGGCAGCGGGGCGCCGGTGCCCGACTTTTCCGGCCTGGGCAAGATCGCCGCCCTGGGCATCAAGGTCAGCCGCCACTGCACCTACCATGGCGTGGCGCTGAACGTGGCCATGGACCTGCAGCCCTTTGCCCGCATCAACCCTTGCGGCTACGCGGGTCTGGCAACGGTCGATCTTTCTACAATCGGCGTCCCCGCCACCTGGGACGAAGTAGCGCAGCGCCTGGGCCAACAGCTCGCCGCGCGCCTGGCCCCCTGACCACCACCTTGCCATGAGCTCCTCTGACGTCGTACACACCGCACAATCGAACGCCGACTACAACCCCGGCGCCAAACAAAAGGCCGAGGCCAAGGTGGCGCGCCTGCCCATCAAAATCCACCGCAGCAAGGACGAGATACTGCGCAAGCCCGAGTGGATCCGCGTCAAGGCCGGCAGCCCGAGCACGCAGTACTACGAGATCAAGAAAATCCTGCGCGAAAACCAGTTGCACACCGTGTGCGAGGAAGCCTCCTGCCCGAACATCGGCGAGTGCTTTGGCCGGGGCACGGCCACCTTCATGATCATGGGCGACAAGTGCACGCGCCGCTGCCCGTTCTGCGACGTCGGCCATGGCCGCCCCGACCCGCTCGATGCCAACGAGCCGCTGAACCTGGCGCGCACCATTGCGCAGATGCGCCTGAAATACGCCGTCATCACCAGCGTCGATCGCGACGACCTGCGCGACGGCGGGGCGCAGCACTTTGCCGACTGCATCCGCCTGATCCGCGCGCATTCCCCCAGCACGCAAATCGAGGTGCTGGTGCCCGACTTCCGGGGCCGCGACGACAAGGCGCTGGCGATTTTGCAAACCGCCCTGCCCGACGTCATGAACCACAACCTGGAGACCGCGCCGCGCCTGTACAAGGAAGCGCGCCCCGGCGCGGACTACCAGTTCTCGCTGAACCTGCTGAAAAAGTTCAAGGCGCAAAACCCCGGCGTGCCGACCAAGAGCGGCATCATGGTCGGCCTGGGCGAGACGGATGAAGAAGTGCTGCAGGTGCTGCGCGACATGCGTGCGCACGACATCGAGATGCTGACCATCGGCCAGTACCTCGCCCCCAGCAACAGCCACCTGCCGGTGCGCCGCTACGTCCACCCCGACACCTTCAAGATGTACGAGCGCGAGGCCTACGCCATGGGCTTCTCGCACGCTGCCGTCGGCGCCATGGTGCGGTCGAGCTACCACGCCGATCAGCAGGCGCATTCGGCCGGGGTTTAAGGCACAAAAATGGCTGCAGCGCGCTACCAGCAAGCGCCAGCAGCTCTTATTTTTGTAGTAATTGCAGCCACGCCTGGAGCTCCTGCGCCAGCGCTTCGGTGGCGGCTGACAGCGCCTGGGCGCCGCCGCCCGCGTCGGCGCTCGGCGCACTCTGCTGCAGCACGAACACCCGCTGGCCCAACAGGCGCTCGCCCTCGGTTTGCGGCTGCACCAGGGTGGCGCGCAGGCGCAGCAGGGCGCTGCTGCGCTCGGGGCTGGCAAACAGCTGGCTGAATTCTTCCAGGCTCAGGCGCAGCACCGGCGGGCGGGCGTTGCCGCCGCTTTGCAGCGGACGGTCGAGCGCGTCGAGCACGCTGTACGCCGCGCCCAGGCGCTCGCGCAGGCGCTGTTGCAGCAGCACCGCCGGCGGCTGGCTCCAGCGCGCCTGCTGGTAGGCGCACAGCTGCTGCGCATCGGCGTAACCCAGGCGATAGAGCATGGCGCGGCTGCCGGCGGCCTCGCCCGGCACGTCGATCTCGGCCAGCGCCAGCGCCGGCAGGGCCGACGCCGCCAGCGGCGCGGCCTGCACCATGCCCGGCCCCAGGTCGTACAACCGGGGCGCCTGCGGCGGCTGCGGCAGGGACGAGCAAGCACCTATTAAAAACAAAGAAAAAACGGCTGTAGCCCTTGCAACACAAGCGCGAGCAGCTATCAAAAAATGAGTGTTCATACGCCTTTTCCTCAAGGGCTGACAAAGCCGGGCTCGCCCGGGCCGGGCTGGCTGGCGCCGCTGCCGTAGAGCAGGGACTGGGGGTTCTCGCCCAGGCCCTCGGCCAGGCTGCCAAAGCGGCGTGCGGTGCGCGTCGTGGCGTCGCTGGCGCGGTTCACGCGCGGCAAGGTTTCGTCGTTCATCTTGTTCGCCGCCGTCGCCAGGGCCTGGGTGCTTTGCTCCACCTGCGCCAGCGTGCCGCCGGGGGCGTACAGGCGCTCGGTCGCGGTGCGTACGCCCTGGGCCGCCTCGGTGGCGCTGGCGCCGCTTTGCTGCAGCACCTGCAAGGTGTCGCGGGCATCCTGCACCAGGGCCGGGACGGCGGCCAGCGCCGGGTCCAGGCGCAGTTTGACGGTGTTATCGAGCCGCTGGCCCAGCCGCGCGAGCTGGTCGGCGGCGTTGCCGATATTGGTGAGCAGGCGCGCAAATTCCGCCTGGTTGTCGGCGTTGAGCAGGGCGTTGACGCGCTCAGCCGCCTCCTGCACCTGCGCCACCACGGCCGGCCCCTGCTCGGCGAGCTTGCTCAGAGACGAGGGCTCGAGCGGCAGGCGCGGCAGGCCGCTGGGGCCGCTGGGCGGGGGCGTGAGCTCCTTGCCGGCGTCATCGAGCAGCACGTGCGCCAGGCCGGTGACGCCCTGGTAGCCGAGCACGGCGAAGGTGGTCGGGCGGATCGGGGCATCGGCGTTGACGGCAATGCGGATGAGCACGTTGCCAGGCACCAGCGGGTCGAAGCCGATGGCCTCGACCTTGCCCACGGCGACGCCTTTGTAGCGCACGCTGGCCTGCGGCTGCAGGCCGCTGACGCTTTCCTTGCTCGATAGCTCGTACAGGTGGTAGCGCGTGCTGTCGCGCGTCAGCCACAGGGCCAGGCCGGCGAGCAGGGCGCTGACGACGAGCAAAAAGGCGCCGGCGGCGAGGGCGTGGGCTTTGTTTTCCATGGCAGTCAAACCTCCAGCGGCATACCGCTTTGCACCGGGGCCATGGCCCGGCGCCCGCGCTCGCCCTGAAAGAAGTGGTGGATGAAGGGGTGGTCGAACAGCGCCACCTGGCGCGGCGCACCGGTGGTGATGACGTGCTTGTCCGCCAGCACCGCCACCCGGGTAGAGAGGGCGAACAGGGTGTCGAGGTCGTGCGTGACCATGACCACCGTCAGCCCCAGCTGCGCGTGCAGGCCGCGCAACAGGTCGCAAAAATCGTCCGAGCTGCTCGGGTCGAGCCCCGCCGTGGGCTCGTCGAGCAGCAGCAGCGGCGGGTCCATGATGAGCGCGCGCGCCAGCGCCACGCGCTTGATCATGCCGCCCGACAGGTCAGCGGGCATCCGCGCTGCGTGCTCGGGCTTGAGGCCGACGAGCTGGAGCTTGACCATGGCCGCCTCGCGCACCAGCGCCGCCGGCAGCGTGCCCTGCTCGCGCAGCGCAAAGGCGATGTTGTCGAGCACGTTGAAGGCCGAATACAGCGCCCCCTGCTGGAACAACATGCCCACCCGCGCCGCCGCGCCGGGGCCGCACATCTGCGCCGCCGGCTGGCCGAGCACCGTCACACGCCCGCGCGCGGGGGTGAGCAGGCCCAGCATCTGGCGCAGCAGCACCGTCTTGCCCGTGCCCGAGCCGCCGACGAGCGACAGCATCTCGCCCTGCTGCACGCACAAATCCAGATCCTGGTGCACGGCGTAGGCGGCCTCGCCCTTGCCAAAGACGGACCACAGGCCCTCGATCTGCACCACGGTTTGCGCGCTGCTCGCCATTCACACCCCCACGTTCTTGAAGATGATGGCGAACAACGCATCGATGATGATGACGACCGTGATCGCGTTGACCACCGCCGCCGTCGTGCCCTCGCCCAGGCTTTGCGTGTTCGGCTGCACGCGCAGCCCCCAGTGGCAGCCGATGAGCGCGATCAGCACGCCAAACACCGCCGATTTGGCCAGCGCCAGGTAGAGGTTGGAGACCTCGACCGCGCGCGGCAGCGCCTGCGCAAAGTAGGCCGGCGAGATGCCCATGGTGATGTCGGCGGCCAACATACCGCCCGCGAGCGCCGCCAGCGTCGTCCAGACGCTGATCAGCGGCATGGCCAGCGCCAGCGCCATGGCGCGCGGCAGCACCAGGCGGTAGCCCCGGGCGATGCCCATGACGCGCATGGCATCGAGCTCCTCGGTCACGCGCATGACGCCAATCTGCGCCGTGATGGCCGAGCCCGAGCGCCCGGCCACCAGGATCGCCGCCAGCATCGGCCCGAGCTCGCGGATGAGCGAAA
>JAJTBK010000414.1 GCA_021286965.1 Comamonadaceae bacterium
GGTCTGTTCAACGTGGTGCAGGCCATGGACCGTTTTGCCAAGAACCCGCTGGACGACGCAGCGTTCTGGAAGCCCGCTCCGCTGCTGGCCAAGCTGGCCGCCGAGGGCAAGACCTTCCAGTAAGCGCGCAGCCACACCACCGAACAAGGAAACCACATGACTTCCGCAGGAATCGTATCGACCGCACGCACCCCCCTGACCAAGAGCTGGAAGGGTGCCTTCAACATGACCCACGGCGCCACCCTGGGTGGCCACGTGGTTCAGCACGCCATCGAGCGCGCAGGCATCGAGCCCGCCGAGGTGGCCGACGTCCTCATGGGCTGCGGCACCCCTGAGGGTGCCAGCGGCGCCAACATCGCCCGCCAGGCCGCGCTGCGCGCGGGCTGCCCCGTCACCGTGTCGGGCATGACCATCAACCGCTTCTGCTCGTCCGGCTTGCAGACCATCGCCACCGCCGCCCAGCGCATCATCGCCAATGAAGGCGACATCTACGTGGCCGGCGGCCTGGAAGTCATCTCCTGCACCGCGCAGGAAATGAACCAGCACATGCTGCAGGAAACCTGGCTGATGAAGAACAAGCCCGAGGTCTACTGGCCCATGCTGCAGACCGCCGAGCAGGTCGCCAAGCGCTACAACATCAGCCGCGAGGCCATGGACGAGTACGGCGCCGCCAGCCAGCTGTCCGACGGCGCGGGTGCCGTGGTCGTGATGCACGAAGACCTGGCCGCCAAGAAGGGCCTCAAGCCCCTGGGCCGCTTCCTGGGCTTTGCCGTTGCTGGTTGCGAGCCCGACGAAATGGGCATCGGCCCGGTGTTCGCCATCCCCAAGGTGCTGAAAAAACTCGGCCTCACGGTGCAAGACATCGACCTGTGGGAGTTGAACGAAGCCTTCGCCGTGCAGGTGCTGTACTGCCGCGACAAGCTCGGCATCGACCCCGCGCGCCTGAACGTCAACGGCGGCGCCATCGCCCTGGGCCACCCCTACGGCGTCTCCGGTCAGCGCCTCACGGGCCACGCCCTGATCGAAGGCAAGCGCCGGGGCGCCAAGCGCGTGTGCGTGACCATGTGCATCGGCGGCGGCATGGGTGCGGCGGGGGTGTTTGAGGTGTTGTAACGCCCAGTGCTGTACATCGAGAGGGGCGTCAGCCCCTCTTTTTTTGATAGCTGCTTACGCTGATGCAGCAAGGGCTGGGGGCCTATGATTGCCGTCTATGCACCACCCTGATACGCCACCCGACACCGCCGCCGCCTTCATCGCCCGCTGGACTGGCGTTGCCGCCAGCGAGCTTTCCACCGCGCAGAGCTTCACCATCGAGCTGTGCGCGCTGCTGGGCGTAGACAAGCCCCACCCCACGCCCGAGCAAAGCTATATGTTCGAGCGCCCCATCACCTTCACGCATGGCGATGGCAGCACCAGCAGCGGGCGCATCGACTGCTACAAGCGCGGCCACTTTGTGCTCGAAGCCAAAAAATTCAAAGCCGCCACGCACACCAAAGGCTTTGACGACGGCCTCTTGCGCGCGCGCAGCCAGGCCGAGAACTACGCCCGCGCCCTGCCCGCGCAGGAGGGCCGCCCGCCCTTTGTGCTGGTGGTGGATGTGGGCACCGTCATCGAGGTGTACGCAGAATTCAGCCAAAGCGGCGGCACCTACACTCCGTTTCCCGACCCGCGCAGCCACCGCATCGCCCTGGCCGACCTGGCCCAGCCCGCAGTGCGCGCACGCCTGGCCAGCATCTGGACGAACCCGCACAGCCTGGACCCGGCGCGCATCAGCGCCCAGGTCACGCGCGAGGTGGCCCAGCTCTTGGCGCGGCTGTCGCAATCATTGGAACAGTCGCTGGAACAATCGCTGGCAAACAGTTTGCAAGAAAAAACGGCTCCAGCGCCCGCCAGTAAAGCGCAAGCAGCTCCTGAAATCGTAGCAGCCTATCTCACCCGCTGCCTTTTCAGCATGTTTGCCGAAGACGTGGGCCTGCTGCCCGAGGGCGGCTTTCAAAGCCTGCTGCAAAAGCACCGCGAGCAGCCCGCCGTGCTGCAGCACATGCTGCGCATCCTGTGGCAAGACATGGACCGCGGGGGCTTTAGCGCCGCGCTGGCGCAAGACGTGCTGCACTTCAACGGCAAGCTGTTCAAGGGCGCGGGCGCAGCGCACTACAGCCTGCTGCTGACCACCGCGCAAATCGACCTGCTGATCGACGCCGCCCGCGCCAACTGGCGCGAGGTGGAGCCCGCCATCTTCGGCACCCTGCTCGAACGCGCCCTGGACCCCACCGAGCGCCACGCTCTTGGCGCGCACTACACCCCCCGCGCCTATGTGGAGCGCCTGGTGCTGCCCACCGTCATCGCCCCGCTGCGCGCCGAATGGGACAACGCCCGCGCCGCCGCCCTGGTGCTGGCGCACGAGGCGGGCACGCTCGAAGGCCGGGCTCAAGAGGCCAAGCTGACCGAGGCCCGCGCCGAGGTGCAAAAATTCCACCACCGCCTGTGCACTCTGCGCGTGCTCGACCCCGCCTGCGGCAGCGCCAACTTTTTGTACGTCACCCTCGAACACTTGAAGCGCCTGGAGGGGGAAGTCATCAACCAGCTCGAAGCCCTGGGCCAGCAGCAAGACCAGCTCGGCTTTGAAGGCGAAACAGTCACCCTGGCGCAGCTGCGCGGCATCGAGCTCAACGAACGCGCCGCCGCCCTGGCCGAACTGGTGCTGTGGATTGGCTACCTGCAGTGGCACATCCGCACGCGCGGGCGCGCCAGCGTGGCCACGCCCGTGGTGCACAACTACGGCAACATCGAATGCCGCGACGCCGTGCTCGCCTGGGACGCCCAAGAACCCGCTTACGACAGCACCGGCCAACTGCGCACCCGCTGGGACGGGGTCACTTATAAAACCCACCCCGCCACCGGCGAGCGCGTGCCCGACGAAGCAGCCCAGGTGCCGCAGTGGCGCTACACCGGCGCCCGGCAGGCCGATTGGCCGCAGGCGGATTTCATCGTCGGCAACCCGCCGTTTATTGGCAACAAGCGGATGCGCGAAGCCCTGGGCGATGGCTATGTGGAAGCCCTGCGCGCCGCCTGGAAAGGCGTGCCCGAGAGCGCCGATTTGGTGATGTACTGGTGGCATCACGCCGCGCAATTGCTTGCCAGCGGCCAAGTGCAGCGCATGGGCCTCATTACCACCAACAGCCTGACCATGGTGTTCAACCGCCGCGTAGTGCAAGCCGCATTGGATCAAGGCACGCACCTGGACATGGCCATTGCCGACCACCCCTGGGTGGACAGCAGCGACGGCGCTGCCGTGCGCATCGCCATGACGGTGCTGGCAGCGGGCAGTGGCGAGGGTGAACTGCTGACTGTGACCAGTGAGCAACCCGGCGCGCATGGCGAGATGGAGGTAGCCATCTGCAGTAGCCAGGGCGTGATTCATGCCGATTTGAGCGTGGGG
>JAJTBK010000421.1 GCA_021286965.1 Comamonadaceae bacterium
CTACCAGTGGATTCAGGGCCGGGGCCGCGTCATCGCGCACGACGATGCGGGCCAGCCGCTGCGCGTGGTGGGAACGCAGAGCGACGTCACCGCGCAGCGCGAACTGCAAGAGCGCCTCGACCAGCTGGTGCGCAACCTGCCCGGCACCCTGTACCAGTTTTGCATGTGGCCCGATGGCCGCGCCACCTTCCCCTACGCCAGCCCCGGCATTGAGCAAATTTACGAATACAGCCCGGAGCAGCTGCGCGAGGATGGCTACCTGGCGCTGGCGCGCCTGCACCCGCAGGACATCGAGCGCGTGCGTGCCGACATCCACACCTCGGCGCAGGAGCTGGCCGAATGGCGCGACCTGTACCGCGTGCAGCTGCCCGGGCGTGGCGAGTGCTGGCTCAGCGGCCGGGCGCAGCCGCAGCGCGTCGAGGCCGGCGGCGTGCTCTGGCATGGCTACATCCACGACGTCACCGAACAGCACCTGCAAACCCTCAAGCTGCAGGAAACCGAGCGCGTGCTGCAGCACGTGCTGCAGGAAATGCCCCTGGCCCTGTGCCTGGTCGATGCGGCTGGGCAGTTCTACTTCCGTAACCGCTGCTTTGAAGAACGCTTTGGCTACCCCGCCGACATGCCCTTGGCACTGCCGCGTTGGTGGCAAGAGGCGTACCCCGACGATGCCTACCGCCAGCAGGTGCTGGTGCAATGGCAGCAAAGCCTGGAATACGCCGCTGCGCACAATGGCGTGATCCCGCACCACGAGTACCGCATCCAGGCGCGCAATGGTGTCCGACGCGTGATGGACGTCAGTGGCCTGGTGTTTGGCGGGCACTTCATGGCCATGTTTGAAGACCGCACCGAGCAGCGGGCGCAGCAGGAGGCGCTGCACCGCCTGGCCTACGTCGATGGCCTGACCGGGGTCGCCAACCGGCGCCACTTCGACCTGCAGCTGCAGGCCGAATGGCGCCGCTGCCGGCGCAGCCACAAGCCGCTGGCGCTGCTGCTGATCGACATCGATTACTTCAAGCAATACAACGACCACTACGGCCACCCGGAGGGCGACGCCTGCCTGCAGGCCGTGGCGGCGACGCTCAAGGCCGGGTTGACGCGTTCGCACGACCTGGTGGCACGCTACGGCGGCGAGGAGTTTGCCTGCCTGCTGCCCGAGTCGGACCTCGCCGGCGCGCGCCACAAGGCCCAGCTGCTGCTGCGCAGCGTCTACGCCCTGGGCCGGGAGCACGCGCAGTCGGGCGTGGCGCCGGTGGTCACCATCAGCATCGGCCTGGCCTGCCAGGTGCCCAGCGGCGACAGCAGCCCCGAGGCCCTGCTGGCGCAGGCCGACGCCAGCCTGTACCGGGCCAAGCAGTCCGGGCGCAACCAGCTCGGCAGCAGTGCTGCCGTGCTATCGTAAACATAGCTGCTGGCGCTTGCCAGGTAAGCGTTAGCGCCTGTTTTTTCGTATTTTTAAAGGTTTTCGTGATGTCTGAGCATCCGACGCAGCTGCTGCAGGCGGCTCCTGCCGCCTGGCCCGTGGCCGCCGGCTGGCAGCCGCTGGTGCAGGATTTTTTTGCCAGCGCCCGGGGGCAGGCGCTGCTGGGCTTTTTGCAGGCCCGCCTGGCAGCCGGGGCGGTGGTGTTTCCGCCGCAGCCGCTGCGTGCGCTGGCGCTGACGGCGCCCGAGGCGGTGCGCGTCGTCATCCTTGGGCAGGATCCGTACCACGGGCGTGGCCAGGCCGAGGGGCTGGCGTTTTCGGTCGCCCCGGGCGTGCCGCTGCCGCCGTCGCTGCGCAACATTTTCAAGGAGCTGCAGCGCGACCTGGGCCACCCGCCGCCGGCCTTTCCGCAGCCCGGCGGCAGCCTGGCAGGCTGGGCGCGCCAGGGCGTGCTGCTGCTCAACACCTGCCTGACGGTGGAAGAGGGCCAGCCCGCCAGCCACGCCGGCCAGGGCTGGGAGCAGCTGACCGATGCCGTCATCGCCCAGGTGGCCCAGGGGCCGCGCCCGGTGGTGTTCATGCTCTGGGGCAGCCACGCCCAGGCCAAGCGGGCCCTGATTCCTGCGGATCGGGGGCACCTGGTGCTGTGCGCCAACCACCCCTCGCCGCTGTCGGCGCTGCGCCCGCCCCGGCCCTTCATCGGCTGCGGCCATTTCGGCCAGGCCCGGGCCTTTCGCCAGGCCCAGGGCCTGGCATAAAAAAACGCCTGGCAAGCGGGCCTGCCAGGCGGGAGAGAAAAGCAGCCCGCCAGGGGCTGCCGGAGGGGAACGCGGTGCTCAGTGGCCCGATGCGCCGGCGGCGCCGAGGCCGGTTTCCGAGCGCACCTGCTGCGCCGGGAAGCCTGCGCGGTCTTGTGCGGCGCGCTTGCTGTTGTCGGTGATCGAGAACAGCCACACGCCGACGAAGCCGATGGTCATGGAGAACAGGGCCGGCGACGAGTAGGGGAACAGGGCCGAGCCAGCGGGGTTGCCCAAGGTCGCTTCCCACACCGAGGGCGAGACGATGGTCAGGCCCACCGACGAGATCAGGCCCATGAAACCACCGACGACGGCGCCGCGTGTGGTGCAGCCCTTCCACAGGATGGACAGGATCAGTGCCGGGAAGTTGGCCGAGGCGGCAATGGCGAAGGCCAGCGACACCATGAAGGCAATGTTCTGCTTCTCGAACAAGATGCCCAGCACCACGGCGACGGCGCCCAGGGCCAGGGTGGTGATGCGCGAGACCTTCAGCTCGGCTGCGCTGTCGGCCTTGCCGCCCTTGAGGACGGTGGCGTACAGGTCGTGCGACACGGCGGAGGCGCCCGACAGCGTCAGGCCGGCGACCACGGCCAGGATGGTGGCAAAGGCCACGGCGGAGATGAAGCCGTAGAAAATGTTGCCGCCCACGCTCTTGGCCACCAGCACCGCAGCCATGTTGGCCGTGCCGGCGCCGCCCTTGATCACGCCCTTGACGGTGTCAGCCATTTCGGGGTTTGTGAGCACCATGGTGATGGCGCCAAAGCCGATGACGAAGATCAGGATGTAGAAGTAGCCGATCCACACCGTGGCCCAGCCCACCGACTTGCGTGCTTCCTTGGCGTTGGGCACGGTGAAGAAGCGCATCAGGATGTGCGGCAGGCCGGCGGTGCCGAACATCAGCGCCATGCCAAACGAGATGGCCGAGATCGGGTCCTTGATGAAACCGCCCGGGCCCATGATGGCCAGGCCGGCCTTGGCTGCTTCTTCGGGCGTCTTGCCGGTGTTGGCAGCAATCTGCGTGCGCACTTCGACACCCTTGGCGAACAGCGCCTCGGGGCTGAAGCCGTAGTTGGCCAGCACCATGAAGGCCATGAAGGTCACGCCACACAGCAGCAGCACGGCCTTGATGATCTGCACCCAGGTGGTGGCCGTCATGCCGCCGAAGAGCACGTAGACCATCATCAGCGCGCCGACGATGACCACCGCCATCCAGTACTCCAGGCCGAACAGCAGCTTGATGAGCTGGCCGGCGCCAACCATCTGCGCGATCAGGTAGAAGGCGACCACGATGAGCGTGCCCGAGGCGGCGAACATGCGGATCGGCGCCTGGGCGAAGCGGTAGCCGGCCACGTCGGCAAAGGTGAACTTGCCCAGGTTGCGCAGGCGGTCGGCCATCAGGAAGGTGATGATGGGCCAGCCCACGAGGAAGCCGATGGAGTAGATCAGGCCGTCGTAGCCCGAGGCCATCACGGCGGCGGAAATGCCCAGGAACGAAGCGGCCGACATGTAGTCGCCCGCAATGGCCAGGCCGTTTTGAAAGCCCGTGATGCCGCCACCGGCGGTGTAGAAATCGGCTGCCGAGCGGGTCTTGGACGCCGCCCACTTCGTGATCCACAGCGTGGCGGCCACGAAGATGGCGAACATGATGATGGCCGTCCAGTTGGTTTCCTGCTTGGCGGCCTGGCCGACGTCGCCGCCGGCGGCCTGGGCCACGCCCAGGGCCGCCAGGCCGGCAAGGGCCAGCGCGCAGCTGGCAAGGGTCTTGGCGTGCTTCATTTGGTCACGTCCTTCATGATTTGCTCGGTCAGAGCGTCAAACTTGTTGTTGGCAATGCGCACGTAGTACACGGTGATGGCGATCGTGAACAGGATCACGCCCATGCCGATCGGGATGCCCAGCGAGGTCACACCAGCGCCAATGGGCTTGGCCAGAAACGCCTTGTCGAAGGCGATCAGACTGATGTAGCCGAAATACACGACCAGCATCAGGATGGTCAACACCACTCCCAGGGGGGTGCGCTTGGCGCGTAGCTCCTGGTACTTCGGATGGCGTTGAATTTTCTCAACTACCGGGTCACTCATGCTTGTCTCCTCTTGCGGGTGGATATGCCATGCACCGCCGGTTGCAATGCACGAACGGGCGGATTCTGCGAACGGGTTCTGACCGCCGGCTTACGCGCAGGGATGGGTGTGAGATAGGGGTTTTTACCGGGTGTTGGCCATTTTTTCACATCCAAAAACGCCGGCTAAGGGTTGCTGCGGGGGTTGTAAGCTGGCGTTCAGGCGGCCGTCAGCCGGCGTTGGCAAGGTGTCAGTGCATCGTCAGTGCGCCCTCCGATAGTGGTTTCACCAGCCCCATCGGGGAAATCCATAAGGAGACATGAGCATGACAGGCAGTGCTGCGCAGGCGGGCGGCGGGGATGCGCCACGCCCCATGTCGCGCGAGGAGCGCCGGGTGATCCTGGCCTCGTCGCTGGGCACGGTGTTCGAGTGGTACGACTTCTATCTCTATGGCGCCCTGGCGGTGATCATCGCGCGGCAGTTCTTTGCCGGCCTCGATGCCACCTCGGCCTTTCTGTTCGCCCTGCTGGCCTTTGCCGTCGGCTTCATCGTGCGCCCCTTTGGCGCCCTGGTGTTTGGCCGCCTGGGGGACATGATCGGGCGCAAGTACACCTTCCTGGTGACCATCCT
>JAJTBK010000518.1 GCA_021286965.1 Comamonadaceae bacterium
GCGCCCGGCCTGCTGGCGCACGATGGCCGGCACCTGGTAGCACAGGCTCTTGCCGCCGCCCGTGGGCATGAGCACCAGCGCGTCGCCGCCTTGGGCCACGTGCTCGATGATGGCCTCTTGCGGGCCACGAAACTGCGCGTAGCCAAAGACGGCGTGCAAAACGGAATGCGCGGGGGACAAGGAGATACTCTTAATTTGATAGCTGGTAGCGCTTGATGGGTAAGCGCTGGAGGCCGATTTGGCTCGTAAATTGGGGGGCGGGCCCGGTGTGCCGACGCCGGGGCGTATTGTGCGCGCAGGGCCAGCGGCTCCTTCCTACAATCGCCCCATGACCTTGCCGACCTACACCCGCGCCCAGCAACTGCCCGCCATCCTCGCCCAGCGCATTGCCATCCTCGACGGTGCCATGGGCACGATGATTCAACGCTTCAAGCTCACCGAAGCCCAGTACCGGGGCGAGCGCTTCAAGGACTTTGCCCGCGACGTCAAGGGCAACAACGAGCTGCTCTCGCTCACGCGCCCGGACGTGATCGGCGACATCCACGCCGGCTACCTGGCCGCCGGTGCCGACCTGATCGAGACCAACACCTTCGGCGCCACCAGCGTGGCGCAGGACGACTACGGCATGGGCTCTCTGGCCTACGAGATGAACGTGGAGAGCGCAAAAATCGCCCGCGCCGCCTGCGACAAATTCGCTACGCCCGAGCACCCGCGCTTCGTCGCCGGCGCCCTGGGCCCCACGCCCAAGACGGCCAGCATCAGCCCCGACGTGAACGACCCCGGCGCGCGCAACGTCACGTTTGAGCAACTGCGCGCAGCCTACCTGGAGCAGACCCTGGGCCTGATCGCCGGCGGCGCCGACGTGCTGCTGGTGGAGACCATTTTCGACACCCTCAACGCCAAGGCGGCGCTGTTTGCCATCGACGAAGCGTTTGAGCAAACCGGCGAATGCCTGCCCATCATGATCAGCGGCACGGTGACGGATGCCTCGGGCCGCATCCTCTCGGGCCAGACAGTGACGGCGTTCTGGCACAGCGTGCGCCACGCCAAGCCGCTGTCGATTGGCCTGAACTGCGCCCTGGGCGCGGCGCTCATGCGCCCCTACATCCAGGAGCTGGCCAAGGCGGCGCAAGGCACTTTCATCAGCTGCTACCCCAACGCCGGCCTGCCCAACCCCATGAGCGACACCGGCTTTGATGAAACGCCCGAAGTCACCAGCCGCCTGGTGCACGAGTTTGCCGCCGAGGGTCTGGTCAACATCCTGGGCGGCTGCTGCGGCACCACGCCCGACCATATTGGCGCCATTGCGCGCGCCGTGGCCGGCGTGCCAGGGCGCGCGCTGTTTTACTCCGACAAGGCGTGATGCAGGGTGATAACTGCCGCTAACGCGCTCTGAGCAAGCGTCAGTAGCTAGCGTTTTGAGAGCGCAAAGGGCCGGGTGCAGAATGCCGCCATGCCCAGTACGCCGCCCCTGATGCCCTCGCCACCTGCGCCACCGGCCCTGGCGCAGCGCTTGGCGGAGGCCGCCTTGCAGCGCCAGGCGAGCCTGCTCGACGCCAGCGCGCCAGCGCCCGCTGCACCGGGGCAGGCGCCAGCATCCCCCCCTTTGCCGCAGCCACTATCGGCGGCACCCGATCTGCTGCACCTCTCGCCGCAGGCGCAAAGCCAGCTCAAGGCGGCAGTGCCACCGGCCGTGACTGCGGCACTGCCGGCCTGGCCGGTGGCTGCGGTGCCGGCGCCGCAGCGCGCCTTGGTCGATGCCTTGCTGCAGCAGCTCGTCGCGCCGGCGCGCGCGCCCCAGGTGCTCGCGGCCCAGCCTTGGCCGGCGGCGCTGCTGCCACAGGTCGATGGCGCGCAGGCTGCGCCCGGCGTGCCGCCGCTGGTCACCTGGCTGGTGCGCCAGGGGCTGGTGCAGACAGAGCAAGGGCTGCGCAGCGTGGTCGTGACCTTGCGCACGCCGCCAGCCTGGGCGCAGGCCCAGCCGCAGCCGCCGGCGGCAGGCCAGCCGCCGCTGCAGGCGCGCTTTGCTGGATGGCCGCAGGCCCTGGCCTCAGGGGCCTGGGCACTGGTGCTGCAAGGCGCGGGCCCCACGCCGGCACGCAGCAGTGCGCTGCTGGTGCTGGAATTTGCGCCCCTGGCCCCGCCGCTGTACGGGCGCGAGCTGCTGGCGGGGGCCCATCGCACGGACCCCTGGCTGCTACTGGCGGCGCTGCAGGCCAGCGGCCAGCTGCCGCGCGACGAGGCCCTGGCGGCCGAGCGCGCGGCCCGCCTGTGCGCCCAGCCCGGCTGCCCCTACGCCGGGCGCGCGCCCTGCGAGCAGCCGTTTTGCCTGGCGCTGCGCACCGTGCTGCCGGTGGCGCCGCCGCCGGACGTGGCGCCGCAATAAAAAAGCCCCGCTGGGCGGGGCTGGAGTGCGAGGGCACGATGCCGTGACGCTCAGGGGTACAGGCCGCGCACCTCGCGTGCGTGCAGGATGCGTTTGCACGAGACGATGAAGGTGGCCGTGCGCAGGCTCACCTTGTTCTCCTGCGCCACCTGCCAGACGGCGGCAAAGGCGTTTTGCATGATGCGCACCAGGCGGGCGTTGATCTCGTCCTCGGTCCAGAAGAAGCTGGAAAAATCCTGCACCCACTCGAAGTAGCTCACCGTCACGCCGCCGGCGTTGGCAATCACGTCGGGCAGCACCAGCACGCCCTTGTCGTTGAGGATGTCGTCGGCCTCGGGCGTGGTGGGGCCGTTGGCGCCCTCGATCACCAGCTTGGCCTGGATCTTGCCGGCGTTGTCCTTGGTGATCTGGCCTTCGAGCGCGGCGGGGATGAGGATGTCGCAGGCCACGCCCCAGAACTCGTCCTTGGCCATGACGTCGGCGCCGGCAAAGCCGCCCACGCCGCCGGTTTTGCGCACGTGTTCGAGCAGTGCCGGCACGTCCAGGCCCCGGTCGTTGTGGATGGTGCCGGTGTGGTCTTGCACCGCCACGACCTTGGCGCCGGCCTCGGCAAACAGCTTGCCCGCCGTACCACCGACGTTGCCAAAGCCTTGCACCGCCACGCGGGCGCCGGCAATCGTCAGGCCGGTGAGTTTGGCGGCTTCGACGCCAACGGTGAACACGCCGCGCCCGGTGGCTTCCACGCGACCGAGCGAGCCGCCGATATCGACCGGCTTGCCGGTGACGACGCCGGTGGCCGTGGCGCCGGTGTTCATGGAGTAGGTGTCCATCATCCAGGCCATGACCTGGCCGTTGGTGTTCACGTCCGGCGCCGGAATGTCTTTGGAGGGGCCGATGATGATGCCGATCTCGCTGGTGTAGCGGCGCGTCAGGCGTTCGAGCTCGGCCGTGGACAGGGTCTTGGGATCGACGCGGATGCCGCCCTTGGCACCGCCGTAGGGCACGTTGACGGCGGCGTTCTTGATGCTCATCCAGGCCGACAGGGCCATGACTTCGGACAGCGTCACGTCCTGGTGGTAGCGCACGCCACCCTTGCCCGGGCCACGGCTCAGGTTGTGCTGCACGCGGTAGCCCTCGTAGTGGGCGATGGTGCCGTTGTCGAGCTCGATCGGGATATCGACGATGAGCGCGCGCTTGGGGCGCTTCAAGGTTTCCACCCAGCGCGCCAGGCTGCCCAGATAGGGCGTGACGCGATCGACCTGCTGCAGGTAAATGCCCCAGGGGCCGAGGTGGTTCGGATCGAGGTAAGAAGGCAGGGTATGGCTTGTCATGGAGTCTCCTTGTGGGACGAACGATGCAAGCCGGGCAGCTTACTCCTGGGCCCTGGCGCTGTCCAAGGCGGCTGTGTTTGGCTGGTATGCGGCGCCGGCATAGGCCCTATCGCGGCCAGGGGCGTTGCTATGGTTTACGTAGCTGCTGACGCAGCTAGGGCGGGCGCTGGGGCACAAAAAAGCCCGGCCGCTGGGAGCGGCCGGGCGGGCGGGGGTGGAAGGCCGGGTTACTGCACGACCACGGTCAGCGTCACGCCAGGGGGCACCGTCAGCTGCTCCTGGTAGTTGCCCTGGGCATCGCTCTGGCGCGTGAACGGGAAGTGGCCGTGGCCGACCAGGGTGCTGGGCACCTGGGTGGGCAGCTGGCGCGCAGCGGCCAGGGCCGCGCCGTCGATGCCGACCAGGGTGTAGCCGCTGGCGTCCTGGCGCTGCGGGTAGCCAAAGCCCTGCGGCGAGGCCGCCGCCGGCAGCAAGGCGATGCTGCTGCCCCAGCGCGGCAGCGTGCCGGCCAGGCCCGGGCCGCCGGCCTGGGTGATGGCGTGGTCGAGCACCGCCCAGGAGTCGCTCGACGAGGTGTCCTTGAGCAGCTGCTGGTAAAAGCCCACGCCGTACTGGCGCAGCAGGTAGGCACCGTAGGCGCCGACGACGTTGTAGCCAAAGCAGGTGCTGCCGGTGCTCCAGTTCGTCGGGTCGCAGTTGAAGGTTGAGCGGTTGAGCCAGCGCGGCACCAGGCCGTCGCGGGCACTGTTGCTGCCGGGGGTAATTTTCTCGCTCAGGATGTCTTCCACCATCACCGCCGACATCTCATCGAGGAAGGTATCGAAGGCATAGCGCGGGCCCTTGAGGAGGCTGCGCTGGTAGAAGTTGATCATGTGGATGAACTCGTGCGCCAGCGTGCCCACCTGCGCGTCCATGCCCTTGGCGGTGTCCAGGTACAGGGTCTCGGTGTCGATGTAGAACGACAGCGATTCGTTGCTGTACTTCAACTCCGGGTCGGACAGGTTTTGCGTGAAGTTGTGCAGCGAATGGAAGTAGCCCATCAACCCGTAGGGCTTGCCGTCAGGGACGAAGTTGACGAGCACGATGTCGATCGGCTGGCTCGGGTCGATCAGGCCGCTGTAGTTGCCGTAGGCGCCCCAGGGCTGGCCGACCATGCCGGTGACCATGCCGTAGACCGAGTCCTGCGGCCGGGCAAAGCGGTCGAGCAGGGTATCGAGCATGGCGTTGGTGACCTTGCCGGCACCGGCTTCGGTGTTTTCCAGCCAGAGGTTGATGACGCGGCCGTCGGCAAACGTAGCCTGGCGCTGCAGCGTGGCGCTGCGCGTTTGCACGGCGCTGTCGGGCATGATGAACCAGCTGCGCTGGCTGCCGATGGTGGCGGCCGCGCGCGCCGTCTGCGCCGCCTGGCGCGGCGCGGGGCCGCTGCGCAGGTGCTCGGCCGGGCGGAAATCGCGCACGGCGGCCGGGATCTGGTTGCCTTGCTCCTGGGCGTCATCGGTCTGCAGGGCCTGGCGTGCGGCGACGCTGGCCTTGGCGCTGAGCTTGAGCGCCGGCATCGGCACGCTGGCGGCGCCGGGGTTGGAATACACCAGGGTCAGGCTGCGCTGCCCCCCCCCCCCCCCCC
>JAJTBK010000526.1 GCA_021286965.1 Comamonadaceae bacterium
AGGTGGTGGCGCCGGCCGTTTTGCGCAGGGCCAGCTCCCGCGCCGCCGTCGTCTCCGGGCGCAATCCGGGGTCGCCCAATTCGTAGCTGTTGGTGGCCATGTGCAGGCCCTGGGCGTACAGCTCCTCGGCGCTGGGCAGGCGGCTGGCGTAGCTGGCGTTGGCCTGCACGGCGTAGCCGGGGCGCCATTGCCAGCGCGCCTGCAGCGCCAGGGACGTGGCCTGGTGCGAGCCCTGCAGGCCCTTCTCGGGTGCGCTCACGCGCTGGCGCTCGTGGCGCAGCGCGGCCGTCCAGTGCCACTGCTGCCAGCGGTATTCCTCCAGGGCGAAGAGGCCCAGGCGCTGCGTGCGGCTGGCGGGTACGTAAGCCTCCTCGCCCTCGGCGCTGAAGTCGCGCTGCAGCAGTGTCATGCCCAGCAGGCCCTGCCAACCCGCCAGCGGCGCGTGTTGCAGCTCCAGGCGCAAGTCCTGCGCCCGGTTGCGAAAGGTGGTCATCACCTGCCCCGCCTCGGCTTCATCGTGCTGGTAGTCGGTATGGCCCGCACGCAGGCGCAGGGCCTGCCAGCCAGGGGCCGGGTTGCGCCATTCACCGCGCAGATCCCAGCGCTGGCTGTGCATGTCCACCTGGGGCGGCGCCGCCGCCTCCGGAGCCCCCTGCGCCAGGTCGCAGTGCAGCTGCAGGCCATGGGCATGGCAACCCTCGTGCGCATGGTCGTGCCCGGGCAGGCCGTAGCGTGCCGTCTGGCGCGTATACGCCAGGCCCAGGTAACCCTGGGCGTGCAACCACGACAGGCCCAGGCTGGCATCGTCGTTGCGCCCCCAACTGCCCGGCAAGCGCCGGCCAGCAGCCCAACCAGCGCCGACGGCGTAGTCACCCGCATCACGGGCCAAGGCCTGGACATGCCAGGCCAGCGCCCCCTCGCCCCCGGTGAGCGCGACGGCGCCGGTTTTTTCCCCGGCGTTGCTGCCCCAGAGCAGCTCGGCGCGGCCCTCGTGGCCTTGCGCCGGCAAGGCGGTGGGCACCTTGTCGTCCTGCACGTTGAGCACGCCGGCGGCCGGGTTGCCACCGTAGAGCAACGCCGCCGGCCCGCGCAGCAGCTCGATCTGGCCCGCCAGCAGGGGCTCGACGGTAATGCGGTGATCCGGGCCGACGTTGGCGGCATCCTGCACCGGTGCCCCATCGCTGAGCACCGGCGTGCGTTCGCCCGTCATGCCGCGCAGCACCGGACGGTTGGCAGCAGCGCCAAAGGGGCTGGCATGGATACCAGGCTCGCCCGCCAGCGTCTCGCCCAGGGTAGCAGCGCGCTGGCGCTGCAGGGCCTCACCCTCCAGGATCAGGCTTGGCGTTGTCAGCTCGGGCGGCAGTGCACCGGCCGAGACCGTGAGCTCAGGCAAGGTGTCTTGGGATTCTTGGGCCTGCGCCGCCAGGCACAGGAAGGACAGCGCCCAGGCGGCGCGGGGAAAAAAGCGATCAGTCATCACAAACCAAACCATGACACCGCCCTGCCCGGCAGGCAGCCAGGCAGGCACGGCAACCTTGCAATGCCAGGCATTGAAGGCAAAAAACGGGGCTAACGCTTGCCAATCAAGCGCTAGAAGCTATCAAAAAAGGAGTTTTGTGGGGGCCACCCAGGGCGGTGCCCGGGCATGAAAGGCACGCAACGGCGCGCTCTGCGGCGCCGCCGCCAGGGGCAACGTCCGTACGGCGTCAGGCCACGGGCCGGGCAATGGCGGCGGCTGCCAGGACGGCGCACAGCCCTGGGTCAGTTGATCGAGCTGCTCACAATCTGCCGGACTGTGGCCGGCAAACAGGGCCGCCAGCCCCTCGGCGTGCTGCGTTGGCACGCTGCCCCCCGGTAGGTGCAGTACGCGGTGCATCTGCCCGACGCTGGGCGCCAGCAGCAACGCCAGCCACAGCCAGATCCAGACCCAACGGGGAGTCTGGCGGCGGCGAGCAAGGCGGTCAGTAGCAAACAGCATGGCGGGCGGCGAGGATAACCCAGGGCGTGTGACATGCCCATGACGCACGCCTGCAAGCCCCTCCTGCACCCGGCCTCAATGTGCAGTGTGCAGGCGTGCGGCAAACAGCGCCTGCACATGCGCCCGCTTGGGCTGCACCACCAGGGCGCAGTAGCGCTGCTCTGGCTGGCGCGCAAAGTAGTCCTGGTGGTAGTCCTCGGCAGGCCAGTACACGCGCAGGGGCTCGACCTCGGTGACGAGGGCCGCGCCATCGCGCCGCTGCGCCTGCAGCTGCTGCAACCACGCCCGGGCCTGGGCTTCTTGCATCGGGGTGGTGCAGTAAATGCCGCTGCGGTACTGGGTGCCAACGTCATGGCCCTGGCGGTTGCGCTGGGTCGGATCGTGCGCGGCCATGAAAATCTCCAGCAACGCTTCCAGGCTGACCTGGGCCGGATCGAATTGCACACGCACCACTTCGACGTAGCCGGTATCACCCTGGCAGACCTGCTCATACGTCGGCTGCGGCCCCCTGCCGTTGGCGTAGCCGCTTTCAACGGCAAGCACACCGCGCACCAAGGTGAACACGGCGTGCGTGCACCAAAAACAACCACCGCCTAAAACCACCGTTTCCATGCCACTCTCCCGATACCCTGGAAGGCTGAGCGTAGCGTTTTTGCCTTCTCTGCGTTGACGGCACGGCAAAGCCCCGGCTAGCATTACTGACCCGTTAGTCAATAAGCACTTTGAATTCCTCCCCTGCCCCCCTCCCCGCTGCCCCGTCCACGCCGGGCGCCCCGGCCGACAACACGCGCCGCAGCCGCCGCAAAGACGCGCGCCCTGGCGAGCTGCTCGACGCCGCGCTCGACCTGTTCGTGGAAAAAGGCTTTGCCGCCACGCGGGTGGAGGAGGTGGCGGCGCGCGCCGGGGTCTCCAAGGGCACGCTGTTTTTGTATTTCCCAAGCAAGATCGAGCTCTTCAAAGCCGTGGTGCGGCACAACATTGCCGGGCGGTTTGACGAGTGGCGCGAGGAAATGCGCGATTTTGACGGCAGTTCGTGCGAATTGCTGCGCCACTGCTTTACGGTCTGGTGGCAGCGCATCGGCGCCACCAAGGCTTCGGGCATCACCAAGCTGATTCTGAGCGAGGCTGGCAACTTTCCGGAGCTGGCGCAGTTTTACCGCCAGGAAGTCATTGCCGTCGGCCAGGAGCTGATCCGCAACATCCTGCAGCGCGGCATGGCCAGCGGCGAGTTCCGCGCCATCGACCTGGACTACGCCATCTACCTGGTGATTGCGCCCATGATTTTCCTCATGACCTGGCGCCACTCCATCGGCATGTGCGTGCCCGACGCGCTCGGGCTCACGCCCGAAGAATTCATCGCCGTGCAGGTGGACAACCTGCTGCTGGGGCTGTGCACGCGCCCCGTTCCTGCCCCAACTTCTTCCTGCACACCATGAAACGCTGGACTCCCTGGGTGGCTGCGGCCATCGTCCTCGCACTGCTGGGCCATGGCGCCTGGCGCGCCGTCTCCGCCCGCAAAGCCCAGCAACAGGCCCAGGCAGCGCTGAGCCAGGAGCGCGCCCTGACGCCCATAATGCTACAAAAATCAGAGCTACTCACGCTTGAAGTACGGGCGCTAGAGGCCAATTTGCCTGTATCTGGCGTGCTGCACGCGCTGCACAGCGCCAGCATCAAGGCGCGTGTGCCGGGCGAGCTGCAGGGCCTGGCGCTGCGCGAGGGCGACAGCGTGCGCGCCGGCCAGGAGGTCGCCCGCATCGATGCCACCGAATCCGCCGCCCGCCTGCGCCAGGCGCAGCAGCAGGCCGAGGCGGCGCAGGCGCAGGTCGAGATCGCGCGCCGCCAGCTCGACAACAACCGTGCCCTGGTCAGCCAGGGCTTTATTTCATCCACCGCGCTGCAAACCACCGAAGCCAACTGGCAGGCGGCGCAGGCCAACTGGCAAGCGGCCAACGCCGCCGCCGACGTGGCGCGCAAAGCGCTGCAGGACACGGTGCTGCGCAGCCCGATCAGCGGCCAGGTGGCGCAGCGCCTGGCGCAAAACGGCGAGCGCCTGGGGGTCGATGCCAAGGTGCTGGAGGTGGTCGATCTCTCGCGCCTGGAGCTCGAAGCCCTGATCGCCCCCGCCGATGCGCCCCTGCTGCGCCTGGGCCAGCAGGCGCAGCTGCAGCTCGAAGGCAGCACGCACCGCGTGAGTGCCACCCTGGTGCGCATCAACCCCAGCGCCCAGGCCGGCAGCCGCGCCCTGCCGGTGTACCTGGCGATCGATGCCGCCCAGGCCGGCGCCGCCCGCGCCCTGCTGCGCCAGGGCCTGTACGTGCAGGGGCTGCTGGCCACCGGCAGCACCCAGGCGCTGGCCCTGCCCGTGGCCGCCGTGCGCAACGACAAGCCCCAGCCCTACGTGCAAACCGTGGAAAACGGCAAGGTGGCGCACCGCACGGTGCAGCTGGGCGCGCGCAGCCAGATCGACGGCGCGCCCTGGGCCAGCGTGGCCGAGGGCCTGCAGCCCGGCGCCCAGGTGCTGCTTGGCGGCGTCGGCCTGCTGCGCGAGGGCACGCCGGTGCAGGCCGCCACCGACGACGGCGCCCCGGCGCAAAAGTGAGCCGCCATGTGGTTTACCAAAGTCAGCCTGCGCAACCCGGTGTTCGCCACCATGGTGATGCTCGCCTTCGTCGTGCTCGGCCTGTTTGCGCTGCAGCGGCTCAAGGTCGATCAGTTCCCCAACATCGACTTCCCCGTGGTGGTGGTGATGGTGGACTACCCCGGCGCCTCGCCCGAGATCGTCGAGAGCGAGGTGACGAAAAAGATCGAGGAGGCGGTCAACTCCGTCGCCGGCATCAAGGCCGTGACCTCGCGCAGCTACGAGAGCAGCTCCGTCACCATCGTCGAGTTTGAACTGCACATCGATGGCCGCAAGGCCGCTGACGACGTGCGCGAGAAGGTGGCCACCGTGCGCCCGAACCTGCGCACCGAGGTCAAGGAGCCGCGCGTGGTGCGCTTCGATCCCGCCAGCCGCCCCGTCTGGACCCTGGCCGTGTTACCCGACGCCGCCCACCCCTTGAGCGCAGTCGAGCTCACCAGCTGGGCCGACCAGGTGCTGAAAAAGCGCCTGGAAAACGTGCGCGGCGTGGGCGCGGTCAACCTGGTGGGCGCCACCAAGCGCGAGATCAACATCTACCTCGACCCCCAAGCGCTCGAAGCCTTTGGCATCAGCGCCGACCAGGTCGCCAGCGCCGTGCAGCGCGAGAACCAAGACCTGCCGCTGGGCGCCGTGCGCTCGCTGGCGCAGGAGCGCGTGGTGCAGATCGACGCCCGGATGCAGCGCCCCGAGGATTTTGGCCGCATCATCGTCGCGCGCAAGAACGGCGCCGCCATCCGCCTGGAGCAGCTGGCGCAGGTGCACGACGGCGCGCAGGAGGTGGAAAGCCTGGCGCTCTACAACGGCGCGCGCACGCTGCTGCTGTCGGTGCAAAAGTCGCAGGACGAGAACACCATCGAAGTCGTCGATGGCCTCAACCGCGCCATCGCGCAGATGCAACCCGAACTGCCCCCGGGCGTGCGCCTGGAGCCCGTGAGCGACAGCTCGCGCCCGATCCGCGTCGCCGTCGATAACGTCAGCCAGACCCTGGTCGAAGGCGCGCTGCTGACGGTGCTGATCGTGTTCCTGTTCCTCAACTCCTGGCGCTCGACCGTCATCACCGGGCTGACGCTGCCGATTGCGCTCATCGGCACCTTTTTCTTCATGCACTGGTTTGGCTTTACGGTCAACATGATCACGCTCATGGCCTTGTCGCTGTGCGTCGGCCTGCTGATCGACGACGCCATCGTCGTGCGCGAGAACATCGTGCGCCACGTACAAATGGGCAAGGGCGCCTACCAGGCGGCCATGGACGGCACGCAGGAAATCGGCCTGGCGGTGCTGGCGACCACGCTCTCCATCGTCGCCGTGTTCCTGCCGATTGGCTTCATGCAGGGCATCATCGGCAAGTTCTTCCACGAGTTCGGCATCACCATCGTCGCCGCCGTGCTGATCTCGATGTTCGTCAGCTTCACGCTCGACCCCATGCTCTCGTCCGTCTGGCACGACCCCAGCATCCACGCCCACGGCGCGCGCAGCAGCGGGCCGCGCAGCCTCTACGACCGTACCATCGGCCGCGTCACCGGCTGGTTTGACGACGCCACCGAGCGCCTGGCGGGCGTTTACCAGCACATCCTGCGCTGGTCGCTGGCGCACAAGCTCGCCACCATCGGGCTGGCGCTGGCGGTGTTCGTCAGCAGCGTGTTCATGGTGCCGCTGCTGGGCACGGAGTTCGTGCCCAAGGCCGACTACTCCGAAACCATGATCAACTTCTACACCCCGGTGGGCTCCTCGCTCGAAGCCACCGAGGCCAAGGCGCGCCAGGTCGAAGCGCTGGTGCGCGAACTGCCCGAGGTGCGCTACACCCTCACCACCATCAACACCGGCAGCGCCCAGGGCAAAATCTACGCCAGCGTTTACGTGCGCCTGGTCGATCGCAAGCAGCGCCAGCGCAACGTCGATGCCATGTCGGCCGTGCTGCGCGCGCAGCTGCGCGCCGTGCCCGGCATCACCGTCACCCACGTCGGCCTGCTCGACCCGGTGGGGCAGCAAAAGCAGATCGAGTTCTACCTCCAGGGCCCGGATCTGACGGAGCTCGAACGCCTCAACGGCCAGATCCAGGCCCAGCTGCAACGCATCCCCGGTCTGGTGGATCTGGATTCGAGCCTCAAACCAAATAAACCCGTGATCGACATCACCGTGCACCGCGACGCGGCTTCCGACCTGGGCCTGTCCGTCGCCAGCCTGGGCACGCAGCTGCGCACCCTGATCGCCGGCCAGACGGTGGGCAACTGGCGCGCCGCCGACGACCAGACCTATGACGTCAACGTACGCCTATCCCCCGACGCTCGGCGCCAGCCGCAAGACCTCGAACGCCTGCCCTTCGCCCTCGCCAGCGCCGACGGCAGCAGCCGCACCGTGCGCCTGAACCAGGTGGCTGATGTGTACGAGAGCACCGGCAGCAACCAAATCAACCGCCGCGACCTGATGCGCGAAGTGGCCGTCAGCGGCAACGCCGATGCGCGCTCGGTGGGGGAAATCTCGGCCGACATCCGCCGCGTACTCGACACCATCGTCTTCCCACCCGGCTACCGCTACCAATTTGGCGGCTCCACCAAAAACATGCAGGAGTCGTTTGGCTACGCACTCTCGGCACTGGTGCTGGCCATCGTCTTCATCTACATGATCCTGGCGAGCCAGTTCAAGAGCTTTTTGCAGCCGCTGGCGCTCATGACGGCGCTGCCGCTGACGCTCATCGGCGTGGTGCTGGCATTGCTCATGTTCAACTCGGCGCTGTCCATGTTCTCCATCATCGGCATCGTCATGCTCATGGGGCTGGTCACCAAGAACGCCATCTTGCTGGTGGACTTTGCCATCCGCGCCCGTGAGGAGCACACCGACGATGCCGGGCACAGCGTGCCCGGCCTGCCCCGCAACGACGCCCTGCTGCTGGCCGCACGCGTGCGCCTACGCCCCATCCTCATGACGACGCTGGCCATGGTCTTCGGCATGGTGCCGCTGGCCTTCGCGCTCAGCGAAGGCTCCGAGCAGCGCGCGCCCATGGGGCAGGCGGTCATCGGTGGCGTCATCACCTCCTCTTTGCTGACCTTGGTCGTAGTGCCAGTGGTGTATTGCTACATGGACGATTTGGCACGATGGGCTCGCCGGCGTTTTGCGCCCGGCGCCGCCCAGCGCCATTAAACTTGCCCGTTTGTCCAGAACACCCACTCCCTGCCCCCTATCCGGAGAACTCCATGGCCCTGCCCCTGAACACCACCGCCAGCAACGACCCCACCACCGTAGCCCGCTACCACATGGTGGAGCAGCAAATCCGCCCCTGGAACGTCTCCGACATCGAGGTGCTGGAGCTGCTCTCGCGCATCCCGCGCGAAGACTTCGTGCCCGCCGCCTACCGCGCCATGGCCTTCGTCGATATGGAGATCCCGCTGCTGCCCGACACCGATGCCGCGCTGCGCGACGGCCACTGCATGTTGGCGCCCAAGGTCGAAGCACGCCTGCTCAATGACCTGCAGGTGCAGCCGGGCGAGCGCGTGCTCGAAATCGGCGCCGGCTCGGGCTACATGGCCGCCTTGCTCGCCGGCCGTGCCGAGCGCGTGGTCAGCCTCGAAATCCACCCCGCCCTGGCGCAAATGGCGCGCGAAAACCTGGCCCGCGCCGGCATCCAGAACGCCGACGTGCGCCAGGCCAATGGCGCCACCGACCCCATTCCGGACGGCCCGTTCGACGTCATCGTCCTCAGCGGCTCGGTGGCCGAGGTACCGCAGCACCTGCTCGACCTGCTCGCCGACGGCGGGCGCCTGGCCGCCATCGTCGGCCAGCAGCCCATGATGCGCACCACCATCGTGCGCCGCAACGGCGCGCAGTTCGAGTCCAGCCAGCCCTGGGACACCGTGGCCGCACGCCTGCAAGGCTTTGCCGAGCCCTCGCGCTTTCAGTTCTGAGCCCCGGCCATGATTGCGCAAATCCGCCCCGCCGAGCTGGCCGCCTGGCTGGCCCAGGCACAGGCCGACAGCGGCCAGCAGCCCCTGCTGCTGGACGTGCGCGAGCCCTGGGAGCTGCAGACCGCCAGCGTACGCGCCGACGGCGCGGCGTTCCTGCACATGCCCATGGCCAGCGTGCCGCTGCGCCTGGCCGAGCTGGGGGCCGAGCGCCCCATCGCCTGCCTGTGCCACCACGGCGGGCGCAGTATGCAGGTCGCCTACTACCTGCAGCAGCACGGCTTTGACCAGCTCGCCAACGTCGCCGGCGGCATCGACGCCTGGGCGCGCGAACTGGCGCCGCAGGTGCCGCGCTACTGATTTTTCATTCGTTCGAAAGCCTTCGCCATGACCTTGCTCCGCCGCCTCCCCCTTGCCCTGGCCCTGAGCGCCCTTCTGGCGGGCCCTGCGCAGGCCCAAAGCCTGCTGGCCCTGGTGGAGCAGGCGCAGGGCTACGACGCCGCCTGGCAGGCAGCGCGCGCGCAGCTCGACGCCGCCACCAGCCGCGCCGGCCAGGCCCGCGCCGGCTTGCTGCCCACGGTGGGCGTGAGCGCCGGCGTCACGCAAGCGCGCAGCGAGGTCACCCCCGGCAACCTGACCCTGGACACGCCCAACCGCAACCTGATGCTCGCCGCCTCGCAGCCGCTGTACCGCCCGGCCAACCGCATCGGCTACGAGCAGGGCCAGCGCGGCATCGAGGTGGCGCAGGCGCAGCTCGACGCCGCGCAGCAAGACCTGCTGGTGCGCGTGAGCCAGGCCTACTTTGACGTTCTCGCCGCGCAAGACACCCTGGCCTTCGTGCAGGCACAAAAAGCCGCCGTAGCCGAGCAGCTCGCCGCCGCCCGGCGCAACTTCGAGGTCGGCACCAGCACCATCACCGACCAGCGCGAAGCCCAGGCCCGCCACGACCTGGTGAGCGCCAAAGAAATCGCCGCCGCCAACGACCTGCACGTCAAGCGCCTGGCGCTTGACCAGGTGGTGGGCAAAAGTGGCACCGCACCCCAGCCCCTGCAGCAGCCCGTGCACCTGCCACCCGTGGCCCTGGGTGCAGTCGAGGATTGGGTACAAAAATCGCAAGACCTACAGCCCCTGGTGCGCCAGGCGCAGCTGGCGCTGGACGTGGCCGAGCTGGAGACGCAAAAAGCGCGCACCGGCCACCTGCCCACGCTCGACCTGCAAGCGGGCTACAAGGTCGATCGCTACCCCAAGGGCACACCCACCATCCCGGGCGTGAACATGGGCACCAACACCGCCAGCGTCGGCGTGGCGCTGAACGTACCGCTGTTTGCCGGCTTTGCCGTGCAGCAGCGCGTGCAAGAGACGGTATCGCTGGCCGAAAAAGCCCGTGCCGACCTGGAAAACGCCCGCCGCAGCACTGCCCAGGGCACGCGCACGGCGTTTTTCGGCCTGCAGTCGGGCGCCGGCCAGGTGCAGGCCCTGGAAGCGGCAGAAGCTTCCAGCCAGAGCGCGCTCGAAGCCAACCAGATGGGCTACCAGGTGGGCGTGCGCATCAACATCGACGTGCTCAACGCCCAAAGCCAGCTGTTTGAAACCAAGCGCGACCTGGCCGTGGCGCGCTACAACCTGCTCATGGGCCAGCTCAAGCTGCGCCAGGCGGCGGGCACGCTGCAGCTGTCAGACCTGAACGCCATCAACGCCTTGCTGGCGCCTTAATCGGACTCACTCGCCAGCTGCGCCGGGTGGCGGCGCAGCTCCTGCAGCGGCATGGGACGACCGAGCAAATAACCTTGCAAAAAGTCGCAGCCCTCGGCCTGCAAAATGGTGCGCTGCTGCGCCGACTCCACGCCCTCGGCCACCACCTTCAGGTGCAGGCTGTGCGCCATGGCGATGATGGCGCGCACCAGGCTGTGGTTGAGGTTGCCAGGCACCAGGCCCATGACGAAGCTGCGGTCGATCTTGACCGGGTGCAGGTGAAAATGTGCC
>JAJTBK010000530.1 GCA_021286965.1 Comamonadaceae bacterium
GAACCAGGCGCGCACTTTGGCGCGCGCACGCGGGCTCACGAGGTAGCCCAGTTCGGCATTGAGCCAGTCGCGCGAGGGCCGGCCTTCCTTGACGGTGACGATCTCCACCGTCTGCCCGCTTTGCAGCGGCGTGTTCAGCGACACCATGGCGCCATCGACGCGCGCGCCCCGGCAGCGGTGGCCCAGGCTGGTGTGCACGGCGTAGGCGAAATCGACCGGGGTGGCGCCCTGCGGCAGCTCGATGACGGCAGCATCGGGCGTGAGCACGTAGATGCGATCGTCGAACAAGCCGCTGTGGCTGGAGTCGGCCATGTCGCGGCCCCAGGCCAGCAGCTGGCGCAGCACGGCGATCTTGGCGTCGTACTCGCCGCTGGCGGAGACCCCGGCGTAGCCCTTGGTGCCCGCCTCCTTGTAGGCCCAGTGCGCGGCCACGCCGTGCTCGGCATGGTCGTGCATGGCCTGGGTGCGGATCTGGATTTCGGTGGCGCGGCCGTCGCCGTCGCGCACCACGGTGTGCAGCGACTGGTAGCCGTTGGGCTTGGGTTTGGCGATGTAGTCGTCAAATTCCTGCGGGATGGACTCGAAGTGCTCGTGCACCCAGGACAGGGTGGCGTAGCAATCTTTGACCGAGGGCACGATGACGCGCAGCGCGCGAATGTCGAACACCTGCTCGAATGGCAGCGACTTGCCGCGCATTTTCTTGACGATGCTGTAGATGTGCTTGGGCCGTCCGGAGACGCTGGCACTGATGGAGCGCGCGCGCAGCTCGGCCTCCAGGCGGCTGCGCAGCTGCTCCATGTAGACCTCGCGCTCGATGCGTTTTTCATCGAGCAGCCGCGCGATCTCCTTGTAGGTCTCTGGTTCGAGGAAGCGGAACGACAGATCCTCCAGCTCCCACTTCATCTGCCAGATGCCCAGGCGGTTGGCCAGCGGCGCAAACACCTGCAGCGCCTCGCGCGCCAGGCTGGGCGAGACCGGGCGCTTGCTGGCGGCGTAGTAGCGCAGCGTCTGCAGGCGCGAAGCCAGGCGCAGCAGCACCACGCGCAAATCGCGCGAGAAGCCCAGCAGCATCTTGCGCACGTTCTCGGTCTGCAGCTGGGCATCATCGAGACGCTGGCCGCCGCCGTCGGCCTCGCGCGCCTGCTGCTGCACGCGCATGAGCTTGGTGGTCTCGACCGCCAGGGTGGCGAAGTTCTGCCCAAACGCCTTGGCGATGACTTCCTCGGGGCGGTTCAGGTGCACGCAGGCGTGCACCAGGTAGCTCGCGGCCTGCATGGCTTCGGAGCCGCCGATGTCGCGCAGGATGGCGGCCACGGCGTCGGCGTGCTCCAGGGTGTTTTCCCCGGTTTCCATGACCTCGGCGGCCAGCAGCGGCTCGGCAAAGGCACGCGCGCGGCCCAGGGCGTTGACCTGTTCGGGCAGCTGCTGCGCGGTGGCCGCGATCAGGGGGGAGATGGGTTCGGACACCGCTTCGCCCAGCACCAGGCTGGGGGGGGCGCTGGCAACAATGCTCTTCATGCAGCTTCCAACAAAAACGATTGCACGGCGGCCACCTGCTCGGCAGCCACCAGGGTCGGGGCGTGGCCCACACCCGGAAATTCCAGCAGCCGCGCACGCGGGCCGCGCTCGCCCATGGCCTGGGCCGTGGCCGGCGTCAACAGGTCTGAATCCTGCCCGCGCAGCAGCAGGGTGCGCGCCTGGATCTGGTCGTAGAGCTGCCACAGCAGCGCCTCGCTGGCCTGCGCCACCTCGGGGGTCATGGCCTGGAAGGGCTGCGCCAGCGCCGGGTCGTAATGCAAACCCCAGTCGCCACCGGGCAGCGCGCGCAGCATCGGCCGCGACAACGCCAGCCAGGCCTCGGGCGTGTGCGGGCCAAACGATGACGAAATCGCCCACAGGCCAGCGGCGCCTTGCTCGATGCTGTGAAAACGCGGCATCCGCCCCAGGTATTGGGCGATGCGCTGCAGCGCCGGCCAGGCCAACGCCGGACCGACGTCGTTGAGCACCAGGCGGCGCAGCGGCGCGGGCAGCGGCAGGCCCGGCTGGCCGGCAATGGCCATGCCGATGAGCCCGCCCATGCTGGTGCCGACCCAGTCGAGCTCGGCGATGGGCGCCTGCGCCCGCAGCTGCGCCAGCAGGGCCAGCATGTCGGCGGCGTATTGCGGTATCTGGTAGCCCAGGGGCTCTGCGAGCCAATCGCTCTCGCCGCGCCCGACGACATCCGGGCAGACGACGCGCGCGTGCGGCGCCAGGGCGCGCGCCAGGGTGTCGAAGTCGCGCCCCTGGCGCGTCAGGCCATGCACGCAGACGATGACGTGCGGGTTCGCCGCCGCGCCCCACTCCCAATACGCCATGCGGTGCTGGCCTTCATGCCCGGGCTGGGGAGACTGTGCAGCGCCTGCGCACCATACATAGTTCAAACGAGGTTCTGTCATCCGTGCGGGCTCTAGAGAAGTGGCTCAATAATGGCCGGGTTCGATCCTAAATCATCCGGAGAGTTACTTATGCTGAAAGGTAAAACTGCCCTCGTCACCGGCTCCACCAGCGGTATCGGCCTGGGTATTGCCAAGGCCCTGGCGCAGCAGGGCGCGAACGTGGTGCTCAATGGCTTTGGCGACGCCAGCGCGCCGCAGGCCGAGGTGCTGGCTGCGGGCCAGGCGGCAGGCGTGCAGGTGGCCCACCACGGCGCCGACATGGCGCGCGCCGCCGACATCGAGGACATGATGGGCTTTGCCGCCGCACGCTTTGGCCGCGTTGACATTCTGGTGAACAACGCCGGCATTCAGCATGTGGCACCGGTGGAGGATTTCCCGACCGAGCGCTGGGATGCCATCATCGCCATCAACCTCACCAGCGCCTTTCACAGCACGCGCCTGGCGCTGCCAGCGATGCGCGCCGCCCAGTGGGGGCGCATCATCAACGTCGCCTCGGTGCACGGCCTGGTGGCCTCGGCGCACAAATCGGCCTACGTCGCCGCCAAGCACGGCATTGTCGGCCTGACGAAAACCGTCGCCCTGGAGACGGCGACCAGCGGCGTGACGTGCAATGCCATCTGCCCCGGCTGGGTGCTGACGCCACTGGTGCAAAAGCAGGTCGATGCCAAGGCGGCGCAGCATGGCCTGTCGAACGCCGACGCCACCAGGCTGCTGCTGGGCGAAAAGGAGCCGTCGCAGCAATTCACCACGCCCGAGGAGCTGGGCGCGCTGGCGGTGTTTTTCTGCTCCGAAGCGGCCGCCAACGTGCGCGGCGTGGCCTGGAACATGGATGGCGGCTGGGCC
>JAJTBK010000533.1 GCA_021286965.1 Comamonadaceae bacterium
ATCTCCAGCGACCAGCGCTTGCTGCTGGTCGAGCCGCAGGAGTTCGTCATCGACGGCCAGGATGTGAAAGAGCCGATCGGCATGAGCGGCATTCGCCTGGAGGCCAACGTGCACATCGTTACCGGTGCGCAGAGTGCGGCCGAGAACATCATCAAGTGCGTGCGCCGCTGCGGCCTGGAGGTCGAGCAGCTGATGCTCAACCCGCTCGCCAGCAGCCACGCCGTGCTGACCGACGACGAGCGCGAGTTGGGCGTGGCGGTGGTCGATATCGGTGCCGGCACGACGGACGTCGCCATCTTCACCGGCGGCGCCATTCGCCACACGGCCGTCATTCCGGCGGCCGGCGACCTCATTACCAGCGACATCGCCATGGCGCTGCGCACGCCGACCAAGGATGCGGAGGACATCAAGGTCGAGAACGGCTACGCCAAGCAGCTGCTGGCCGACCCCGAGGTGCAAGTCGAGGTGCCGGGCCTGGGCGACCGGGGGCCGCGCCTCTTGAGCCGCCAGGTGCTCGCCGGCGTCATCGAGCCGCGCGTGGAAGAAATTTTCTCCCTGGTGCACCGCGCCATCCGCGACTCGGGCTACGAGGAGGTGCTGTCCTCGGGCATCGTGCTCACCGGCGGCAGCGCCGTCATGCCCGGCATGGTCGAGCTGGCCGAAGACATTTTCCTGAAGCCCGTGCGCCGGGGCGTACCCAAATATGCCAGCGCACTGGCCGACATGGTCGCCCAGCCGCGCGCGGCCACCGTCATGGGGCAGCTCGAAGAGGCGCGCCTGGCGCGCCTGCGCGGCTTCAAGGTGGCGGCCAAGAGCAGTTCCATGAAAACCGTGCTCGGCCGGTTCCGGGAATTCATCGTGGGGACGTTCTGACCATGCCCCTGCACCGCATCTGGTTCGTTCGCGCCGGTCCCGGGCGCCGTGCTCGCGGCGCCGGGGCGAGTACCGGGCCACCGTTTTCGGGATTCAGGCCACCGGCGTCGTTTATCCTTTTCCCTATAGACAACAATATTTTTCAGAGTAGTTCAGGAGCATCCACATGAGCATCGAAATGATCGAGTCCGAAGAGTTCAACCAAGGCACGCAGATCAAGGTGATCGGTGTTGGCGGTGGCGGCGGCAACGCCGTCGAGCACATGATCGCGCGCACCGTGCAGGGCGTGGAGTTCGTTTGCGCGAACACGGATGCGCAGGCGCTGGCGCGCAGCACGGCGCACCGCCACATCCAGCTCGGCGGCACCGGCCTGGGCGCAGGCAGCAAGCCCGACAAGGCGCGCGAGGCCGCCGAGGGCGCGGAGGCCGACATCCGCCAGGCCATCTCTGGCGCGCACATGCTGTTCATCACCGCCGGCATGGGCGGCGGCACCGGCACCGGCGCCGCACCCGTGATTGCGCGCATTGCTAAGGAAATGGGTATCCTCACCGTGGGCGTGGTCACCAAGCCCTTCGAGTGGGAAGGCAGCCGCCGCATGAAGAATGCCGACGACGGCCTGTCCGAGCTGGAGAGCAACGTCGATTCGCTGATCGTCGTGCTCAACGAGAAGCTCAT
>JAJTBK010000540.1 GCA_021286965.1 Comamonadaceae bacterium
AGAGGTCAACATGTACGCGGTCATAAAAACCGGCGGCAAGCAGTATCGCGTTGCTTCCGGCGAAAAAATCAAAGTAGAACAGATTGCTGCGGACGTAGGCCAGGAAATCGTGATCGACCAGGTTCTGGCTGTCGGCAACGGCGCTGAACTCAAGGTGGGCACGCCCCTGGTGTCCGGCGCTTCTGTCAAAGCCACCATCGTGGCGCATGGCAAGCACGACAAGGTGCGCATTTTCAAGCTGCGCCGTCGCAAGCACTACCAGAAGCGCCAGGGCCATCGCCAGCCATTCACCGAATTGCTGATCGGGTCGATCGCCGCTTAATTTCCAGGAGCAGATGTCATGGCACAGAAAAAAGGCGGCGGCTCTACGCGAAACGGGCGCGATTCCAAGCCCAAGATGCTCGGCGTGAAAGCGTTTGGCGGCGAATTGATCAGTGCAGGCTCGATCATCGTGCGCCAGCGTGGCACGCGATTCCACCCTGGCACGAACGTGGGTGTCGGCAAGGACCACACCCTGTTTGCCTTGGTGGACGGGCATGTGTCGTTCGGCACCAAGGGTGCACTGAACCGTCACACGGTCAATGTGACTCCGGCGTGATTGGACGGACGCACTCCAACAAGCCCCGCGCTGCGGGGCTTTGTTGTTTGTGGCTTCTTCTTGAGCGGTGCTGAAGGAGGAGCCGCGTTGCCGCCATCCGGCAGGCTGCCTTTTTGTACACTGGAAACCCCATGAAGTTCGTTGATGAAGCCTATATCGATGTCGCCGCGGGCGATGGCGGCAACGGCTGCGTGTCGTTTCGCCACGAGAAGTACAAGGAGTTCGGTGGCCCCAACGGCGGAGACGGTGGCCGTGGTGGACATGTGTATGTGGTTGCAGATCCCAACCTGAACACGCTGGTGGACTATCGCTACGCGCGCCGGTACGAAGCCAAGCGGGGTGAGCACGGCATGGGTTCGGATATGTTTGGCGCCGCCGGCGACGACATCACCCTCAAGATGCCCGTGGGCACCATCATCAGCGATGCCGAGACAGGGCAGGTACTGCTGGAACTGTTGAACCCTGGCGAGGTGGTTGTTCTTGCCAAGGGCGGCGATGGCGGGTTCGGCAACATGCGCTTCAAGAGCGCCATCAACCGCGCGCCGCGCCAGAAGACCCCTGGTTGGCCTGGCGAGCGCAAGAATCTCAAGCTGGAGCTCAAGGTGTTGGCCGATGTCGGCCTACTGGGCATGCCCAATGCGGGCAAATCCACCTTGATCGCCGCCGTTTCCAACGCGCGGCCCAAGATTGCGGACTACCCCTTCACCACTTTGCACCCCAATCTGGGCGTGGTGCGCGTCGGGCCTGAGCAGAGTTTTGTGATCGCCGACATTCCGGGCTTGATCGAAGGTGCGTCCGAGGGAGCAGGCCTGGGGCACCAGTTTCTGCGTCACCTGCAACGAACCCGGTTGCTGCTGCACGTGGTGGACTTGGCACCATTCGACGAGGCGGTGGATCCCGTGGCGCAGGCCAAGGCCATCGTGGCCGAGCTCAAAAAGTACGACAAGGCGCTCTACGACAAGCCGCGCTGGCTGGTGCTCAACAAGCTCGACATGGTGCCCCCCCAGGAGCGGGCTGCCCGCGTGGCAGACTTCGTCAAGCGCTTCAAGTGGAAAGGGCCGGTGTTCGAGAT
>JAJTBK010000551.1 GCA_021286965.1 Comamonadaceae bacterium
GAGATCACCCACACCACCATTCAGTTGGAAACCCAAGCCTGCGGTACGGCTGCCGCCGGCACTTCGAATGCTGGTGCGGATCACTGGAAAGCACCCGTGTGAATCCCGCTCGGACGACCACCCTCGGTTCCTGCTTTGCACAGGGCTGCGCAAACAGGTTGCGCCTGCCAGCGCTGTGTGTCGTGGCCTTGCTCGCCGCCGGCTGCGCCACCCCCGTGTATGAAAACTCGCTGCCGTGGGCGGAGGGTTGGCGCGTGGGAAAAATCAGCAGGATTGAAGCCACTGCTCAGGACCTGGCGTTCTACAAGCGCCGGTGCAAGACCGATCAGTTAGATCGTGCGCAAGAGCGGTTCGCCATTGTCCAGTGGAGAGAGGTGGGTCGGTCGCGCTGGACCGTTGCGCGTCTGCCTGCAGATGTAGCCGTGGTTGCTGGAGAGCCGGTCTACGTCAAGGTTTGGGATTGCTCGGCGGCCCTCGTCAAACGCGAGATGAATTAGAGCGCAGGCCAGCTCCAGTGGGTCGATTCAGATACCTATTGACCAGGCCTTTGTACACTTGAAATTATCTGTACCGCCCTCAACTCAGATTCATGCAAGCAACCGACATGAGAACTCTGAGCCGCCAAGCGCGGCATGAGCGCCGCGTGCAGGTCATCCGACTGCGTAAAGCCGGCAATACCTACGAGGAGATTGCAGCGCTCACGGGTCTGAGCCGCACCGGCGTCTTCAACATCTGCAGGCGCCATGCGGCACACGGCGCCAAGGCTCTGCACGACGCCATTGGCGGACGCAAGTTCGGAGAAAACCGCTTGCTCGATGCCGACCAGGAGGCCCTGGTGCGAAAGCTCATTGCCGACAAGACGCCCGACCAGCTCAAGATGCCCTATGCGCTGTGGACCCGCGCGGCCGTAGCCCAACTCATTGAGCAGCGCTTTGGCATCCGGCTGCAGGTGCGCACCATGGGCAAGTACCTGGCCCGCTGGGGCTTCACACCACACAAGCCTATTAAGAAGGCTTACGAGCAGTCGCCAGCGGCGGTCAAGAAATGGCTCGATGAGGACTACCCGGTCATCGCCGCACGCGCCAAGGCTGAAGGAGCCGAGATTCACTGGGGCGACGAGAGCGGGCTGCGCAGCGACGACGTGCGCGGCAGGAGCTTCGCGCCCAAGGGCCAGACACCGGTGGTGCGGGTCAACAACAAGCGCCATGGCCTGTCGGTGATCTCCACCGTGACCAACAAGGGCCAGATGCGCTGGAGCATCTTTGACGGGGCGCTCAACACCACGATTCTGATCGACTTCCTGCGCCGACTGATCAAGGGCCAGAGCAGGAAGCTGTTCCTGATCCTGGACAACCTGCGGGTGCACCACGCCAAGCCGGTCAAGGCGTGGCTGGCAGAGCACGCTGACGCCATCGAGGTGTTCTACCTACCGAGCTACAGCCCGGAGTTGAACCCCGATGAGATGGCCAATGCAGACATCAAACAGGCGGTGACCAAGCTGGCCCCGGCGCGCACGAAAATGCAGTTGGTGAAGGCCACGGCCAAACACTTGCGCAGCGTGCAACGTCAGCCCGAGCTCATCCGCAGGTACTTCGACCACGCCCCGGTTCGCTACGCTGCTTGAGTCAAGTTCACAGGGGCCGGATCAATAGTTGGATTCTCAAGAACACCAGTCGGACTGTTTAGTTTTCACCCAAAGGCGAAATCAAAAAATCTTCTAAGA
>JAJTBK010000034.1 GCA_021286965.1 Comamonadaceae bacterium
CCACTGGCACCACGGTGGCCCAGCACCAGGGGCTTGTCGCCGGTGAGGGTGGGATAAGCGTCGTCACCGTCGCCGCCGCAGGCGGTCAGCAGCGCGATGGAGGCCAGCGCCAGCAGGCCGGCCTTGGTATGGAATGGGGACATAGGGGGTTCTCCTCCGATCAAAACCGCCCACTCTGCCGCCACCCCGTGACAGCGGCGTGACCCCGCGCCACCGCACCAAAACAGATCGCATACCCGTACCAACGCACATTTTTCGTGCGTTCTTTGCACCGTATCAGGTATTCGTGCATAGCTTTGGTGCATTTTCCCATGTTCTTTTGGCATAATTTCGTGCTGCGGTGCCGCATTGCCCGCGTTTTTCCACCCACATAGGCCCTGATATGAAGTACGAGTCCGTAGGCAGCTTCCTGGAGCAGGTAGCACAGCGCAACCCCGGCCAGCCTGAATTCCTCCAGGCGGTCACCGAAGTGATGGAGAGCCTGTGGCCCTTCATCGAAAAGCATCCGCGCTATGCCGATCACGGCCTGCTGGAGCGCCTGGTGGAGCCCGAGCGCATCGTCATGTTCCGCGTGTCCTGGGTGGACGACCACGGCACGGTGCAAGTCAACCGTGGCTACCGCATTCAGCACAGCATGGCCATCGGCCCCTACAAGGGCGGCCTGCGCTTCCACCCCTCGGTCAACCTGTCGGTGCTCAAGTTCCTGGCCTTCGAGCAGACCTTCAAGAACGCGCTGACCACGCTGCCCATGGGCGGCGGCAAGGGCGGCAGCGACTGCGACCCCAAGGGCAAGAGCGACTGGGAAGTGATGCGCTTCTGCCAGGCCTTCATGAAGGAGCTCTACCGCCACATCGGCCAGAACATCGACGTGCCCGCCGGCGACATCGGCGTGGGCGGCCGTGAGGTGGGCTTCATCGCCGGCATGGTCAAGAAGCTCAGCAACCGCGCCGACTGCGTGTTCACGGGCAAGGGCCTGTCGTTCGGCGGCTCGCTGATCCGCCCCGAAGCCACTGGCTACGGCACGGTCTATTTCGCTGACGAAATGCTCAAGACCCGCGGCCGCAGCTTTGACGGCCTGCGCGTGTCGGTCTCCGGCTCGGGCAACGTGGCGCAGTACGCCGTGGAAAAGGCCATGCAGCTGGGCGCCAAGGTCATCACCGTGTCGGATTCGAGCGGCACCATCATCGACGAGGACGGCTTCACCCCCGAGAAGCTGGCCATCCTGATGGACGTGAAGAACCACCACTATGGCCGCGTGAGCGACTATGCCCAGCGCACCGGCGTGAAGTTCGAGGCCGGCGTGCGCCCCTGGCACGTCAAGGTGGACGTGGCCCTGCCCTGCGCCACGCAGAACGAACTGGACGAGAACGACGCCAAGACGCTCATCCAGAACGGCGTGCTGTGCGTGGCCGAAGGCGCCAACATGCCCTCGACCATCGAAGCCGCCAAGGCCTTCGAGGCCGCAGGCGTGCTGTATGCGCCCGGCAAGGCATCCAACGCCGGTGGCGTGGCCACCTCGGGCCTGGAAATGAGCCAGAACGCCATGCGCCTGAGCTGGACGGCTGAAGAAGTGGACAACCGCCTGCTGATGATCATGCAAGGCATCCATGCCGCCTGCCTGAAGTATGGCAAGCGTGCCGATGGCTCGGTCAGCTACATCGACGGTGCCAACGTGGCCGGTTTCGTGAAGGTGGCCGACGCCATGATCGCCCAGGGCGTGATCTGAGCGTCCCGCACGCACCAACGGCAAAGGGGCTTCGGCCCCTTTTTTTGCGCCCGGCTTGCGCGCCCGCATCTGGTACGCTCAAACGGATATGTCTGCCCGCTCCGATTCCGCCCCTCCCGCAGCCGCCCCGCCCGTGGCCGTGTCCCAGGGACTGGCCATCGTGG
>JAJTBK010000442.1 GCA_021286965.1 Comamonadaceae bacterium
GTCGAACTGCCCACCCTGGCCATCGAACGCATCACCTGGGCCCCGCCCGAGGGCCAGCCCCTGGCCCTGACGCAGCTGCAAGCGCGCTACCACTACGACGGCCAGCAGCACCAGCTGCAGCTGCAGCTGCAGCAACTGCACTGGGCTGAGGGCCGCTACCAGGCCAGCGCGCAGCTGCAGGCCCAGGCCCCGATGCAACTGCAATTGCAGCTGCAAGGCCAGCTGCACACCCAGCCCCCCGGCACCGACCAGCCCCTGCAGGTGCAGGCCCAGGCGCAGCTGCAAGGCCCCCTGGCCGGGGCCGAGGCCCAACTGGCCTTGCAGGCCACGCTGCAACCCGCCGCCGACGGCCCGGCAGCGCCGCTGCGCGCCCGGCTGCAGGCACAGATCGCCCCCTGGGCCGCGCAGCCGCTGCTGCAGGCACAGCTGGAGCTGGCGCACATCGACCTGGCCAGCCTGTGGCCGCAGGCGCCGCAGACCGCCCTCAGCGGCCAGCTGCAAGCCGGCCCCGAAGGCAGCGCCTGGGCGCTGCAGGCCCGGCTGAGCAACGCCCTGCCCGGTCCCTGGGATCAGCAACGCCTGCCGCTCGACGCCCTGCAGGCACAGGTGCGCTACGCAGCCGGGCAGTGGCACATCGCCCAGGCGCAGCTGCAGCGCGATGGCGGCAGCGTCATGCTGCAGGGCGACTACAACCCCGAGGGCCAGCGCCTGACGGGCCAGGCGCACATCGCACGGCTGCGCCCCAGTGCCATCGACAGCCGCCTGGCGCCCGCGCCCATGCAAGGCACCGTCCAAGCCGAGCAAGGGCCTGACGGCGTGCAATTCACGCTGCAGCTGCACAGCGGGGGCGGCAGCGCCCACCCGCTGCAGCTCGACCGTCTGCAAGCCCAAGGCCATTGGCAGGCGCCCCTGCTGCAGCTGCAACACCTGCAGCTGCAGGCGCTGCAAGTGCAGCTGCAGGGCGAACGCCTGGCGCTGAACCTGCAGCAGCCGGGCTTTGCCGGCCAGCTGCAGGCGCAGTTGCCGGGCCTGAGCGCGCAACTGCAGGGCCAGCTGGCAGCGCAGGCGGGCAACGGCAGCCTTGTCCTGGACTGGAAAGACCCCCAGCGCAGCCGCGACTGGCTGGCGCAAATCAGCACCCTGCCCGGTCTGCCGCCACTGGCACCCGCCCTGGCCGGGCTGCAGCTCAAGGGCCAGGCGCAGCTGCAAGCGCAGTGGCGCGGCGGCTGGAGCGACCTGCAACGCCAGCTGCAACGCGCCGGACTGCCGCTGGGCACCGCAGCAGCCAGCGGCGGCGCCCCCTTCACCCTGCAAGCGCGCCTGGACGCGCCCCGCTTTGGCGCCCAGCGCAGCGCCAGCGCCCCAGGCGCCGCCCTCGACCTGCAGCTGCAGGACCTGCACGCCACCTTCAGCGGCGCCCTGACCGATCTGGACGCCAGCGTCTCGGGCCAGCTGCGCAGCGGCGCGCAGCAATTGCAGCTGCAAGTGCGCGCCCAGGGCCGCAACCCGGCCGCAGGCCCATGGGCGTTGCAACTGCCCGAGCTGCAGCTGCAATGGCAAGACAAGCAGCGCCCCGGCCCCTGGCGCCTGGCGCTGGCGCAGCCGCTGGCGCGGCAGCTCACGCCCGGCCCGCAGGGCGCCGTGCAACTGCAGGCCCAGGCCGGCAGCGCCCAGCTGCAAGGCCCGCTGCACGGCCAGGCGCTGCTGCAATGGCAGGCGCTGCAGTGGCAGCAACGCCCGGGCCAGGCGCCACAGCTGCGCAGCAGCGGCCAGCTCACCGGCCTGCCCCTGGCCTGGCTCAACGCCATCGACCAGGCACAGCCACCGCTGCTCGAACGCCTGGGCCTGGGCGGCGACGTGCAGCTGGCGGCCGACTGGGACATCCACGCCGCCGAACAGCTGCAAGCCCGACTGCGCCTGCAGCGCAGCAGCGGCGAACTGCGCCTGTTGGCCCTGGCCAGCGGCGGCGCCACCACGGTGCACAGCAGCGGCAGCGGCAAGGCACAGGCCGACAAGCCCCAGGGCGCCCCAGCGGGCTTGCGCCAGGCAGAAATCGAGCTGGCGCTGCAGGGCCAGAACCTGCGCAGCACCCTGCGCTGGAGCAGCCAGCGCGCCGGCGAGCTGCAGGCGCAGGCACAAACCACCCTGGCCTGGCCGGGCAACGATTGGCGCCAGGCACAGTGGCCGGCGAGCGCGCCGCTGGCGGCACAAATCTCCGCCCAGCTGCCAGAGCTGGGCGTGTGGAGCGTCCTGGCACCGCCGGGCTGGCGCGTCAAGGGCACGCTGGCGGCGCAGGTGCAGGTCGCAGGCACGCGCAGCGACCCGCGCTGGCATGGCCGCCTGAGCGCCGAGCAATTTGCCCTGCGCTCGGTGATCGACGGCGTCGATCTGCAAGACGGCCAGCTGCAAGCCACGCTCGACGGCCAGCAGCTGCGTATCGACCGGCTGCAGCTCAAGGGCGGCAACGGCAGCGCCGCGCGCATTCTGGGGCGCAGCGGCAACCGCACGCCCGCGCCGCAAGACGGCGGGCAGCTTACCGCCAGTGGCCTGGTGCAGTGGCAGCTGCCCGGCGCAGACGCCGCGCCGCGCATCGACATGCAGCTGCAGGCCCAGGCCGAGCACCTGCAGCTGCAGGTGCGTGCCGACCGCCAGCTGAGCGTCTCGGGCCAGCTGCAGGCGCGCCTGCACGAGCGCCAGTTCACACTGCGCGGCCAGCTGCGTACCGACCGCGCCACCCTCATCCTGCCCGATGGCAGCGCGCCGCAGCTGGGCAGCGACGTGTCCGTGCGCACGCCCCAGGCCCAGCCCGCCAGCCCCCCACCAGCGCCCGGACCGACGCTGCAGGCGGCGCTGCCCCCGGACATCGACATCAGCCTCGACCTGGGCGACGACTTTGCCCTGCAGGGCCACGGCATCACCACGCGCCTGACGGGGGCGCTGCGCATCAGCGCCAACGCCGCCAGCGGCGGCCAGCCACGCGTCAGCGGCGAGGTGCGCACCGACGCCGGGCGCTACCGCGCCTGGGGCCAGGCGCTGGATGTGGAAAGCGGCCTGATCCGCTTTGCCGGCCCGTACGACAACCCGCAGTTCGACATCCTGGCGCTGCGCCCGAACATCAGCGTACGCGCCGGGGTGCAGGTCACCGGCTCGGCACAGGCGCCGCGCGTGCGCCTGTACGCCGACCCCGATCTGCCGGACGCCGAAAAACTCTCCTGGGTAGTGCTCGGCCACAGCGCCGCCAGCGGCGGCAGCGAAGCCGGCCTGCTGCAGCAGGCCGCCCTGGCCGTGCTCGGCCGCCAGGGCGCAGGCACCGACGGCATCTCATCGAGCCTGGGGCTGGACGAGGTCGGCATCAAAGGCCCCAAGCAAGGCCAGGACGCCAGCGCCGCCGCCCTGACCCTGGGCAAGCGCATCTCCAAGGCGCTGTACCTGACGTACGAGCACAGCCTGTCGGGCTCGCTGGGCACGCTCTACCTGTTCTACGACCTCTCGCGCCACCTGACGCTGCGCGGGCAAACCGGGCTGGTGAACGCGCTCGATCTGGTCTACACCGTGCGCTATGACTAGGGCCGGCCAGCGATTGGAACAAATTTGGCACAAATCACACTCCAGCGCTTATCTGGCAAGCGCTGGAAGCTATCAAAAAAATAGCAACCACGCCAAGTGGCACACGGCTGGGAGGCCCTTACAATCCAGGCCGGCTCCCCGTAGTTCAATGGATAGAACGAGCGCCTCCTAAGCGCTAGATACAGGTTCGATTCCTGTCGGGGGGACCAGCGCCAGACCTCTCCCCCACACCACCCGCACCCGCAGCCCGCCCAGTTCCGGGTCGGCATCGAGCTGCAGACGGCTGCCATGCTGGCGCGCGATCGCCTCGGCGATGGCCAGGCCCAGGCCGCTGCCGCTGGTGTGGCGGCTGCTGCAGCTAGCGCGGTAGAAGCGGTCGAGCACACGCTCGCGCTCAGCCGGTGCGATACCGGGGCCGCTGTCGGCCACCGTCAGCACTTGCTGCGCACCTTCGGCCTGCAGGCGCACCACCACCTGGCCGCCGGCCGGGGTGTAGCGGATGGCGTTATCCAGCAGGTTGCGCAGCAAGATGCGCAGGGCTTCGGCCTGTCCTTGCACTGCGGGCAGATCGACGCCGGGCGGCTCCCAGCCCAGCTCCACGCCCTGCTGCGCGGCGCTCGCGGCGGCGTCGGCCAGGGCCAGGGGCACGAGTTCTTGCAGCTGCAGCGGCTGCGCCGGGCTGGTGGCGCCCGCTTCCTGGCGCGCCAGTTGCAGTAGCTGCGCCACCAGGTGGCTGGCCCGCGCCAGGCCAGCCTCCAGGCGCGCGAGCTGCTGCTCACGCGTGGACTCGTCGCCGGCGCGGCGCAGCGCCGTCAGTTGCAGTTGCAGGGCGGCCAGGGGCGAGCGCAGTTCGTGCGCGGCATCGGCAACGAAATGCTGCTGCGCCGCAAACGCCTTTGTCACCCGCGCCAGCAGCAGGTTGAGCTCCTGCACCAGCGGCTGCACCTCGCTCGGCAAGCCGGCGTCGCTGACGGCGGCCAGGTCTTGGGCCTGGCGCTGCGCCAGCTGGGCGCGCACGCGCTCGATGGGCGCGAGCTGGCGGCGCACCGTCCACCACAAAATCAGCGCCAGCAGCGGCGCCATCACCGCCAGCGGCAGCAGCGCACGCCAGGCCAGCTGGCGTGCCAGCGTGCGGCGCGCAGCCAGGTTGTGCGCTACCTGGATGACCTGGGCCGGGGTCTGCAGCGAGAACACGCGGTAGGTGCTGGCGCCGACCTGCACCTCGGTAAAGCCGAGCACGGCGCGCTGCGGCAGCAGCGCCCCCAAACTCGATTCAAAAATACGCAGGCCCTCGTTGCTCCAGACCTGGACGATGAGTTCATCGTTCGGGTATTGCGGCTGCACCCGGCTGCCGCTGGGCTGGGCGTTGGGCGGCAGGCCGGCGCGCAGGGCGTAGGCGGTTTGCTGCATCTGGTAGTCGAACAGCGCATCGGCCTCGGCCAGGGCGCTCTGGTAGGCCAGCCAGCCCTGGGCGAGTGCGGTGCAGGCGACGGCGGCGAGCAGGCCCAGCAGCAGGCGCGCGCGCAGCGACGCCGGCCAGGACCAGCGGCGGCGGATGGGGGTGGCGGCGCGCGTCATGGCGGCACCATATAGCCCAGGCCGCGCACGTTCAGGATCAGCGCCGGGCCGAGTTTTTTGCGCAGGCCATGGATGTAGACCTCGACGGCGTTGGAGCTGATTTCTTCGCCCCAGCCGTAGAGCTTGTCTTCGAGCTGCTGGCGCGAGAGCACGCGCCCGGGGCGCGCCAGCAGGGCTTCGAGCACGGCCCATTCGCGTGCCGACAGCGCCACGGGCTGGCCCTGCACGCGCGCTTCGCGCGTGGCCGGATCCAGCACCACGCCCTGGTGCGCGTACAGCGGCTCGGCGCGGCCGCTGGCTCGGCGCAGCAGGGCGCGGATGCGCGCCAGCAGCTCATCAAAGTCGTAGGGCTTGAGCAGGTAGTCGTCGGCCCCGGCATCGAGCCCGGCGATGCGCGCGGCCACGCTGTCGCGCGCCGTGGCGATGAGCACCGGGGTGCGGTCCTTGCGCGCGCGCAGCCCTTGCAGCAGCACCAGGCCGTCGCAGCCGGGCAGGCCCAGGTCGAGCAGCACCAGGTCGTAGGACTGCACGGCCAATGCGGTCTGGCCCTGGCTGCCATCGGCCACCCAATCGACGGCGTAGCCCTGCGCGCGCAGCAGGTCGCGCAGGGTCTCTCCGATCATGGGGTCGTCTTCTACCAGCAGCAGGCGCATGGCGGCGAGGATATCAACCCAGGCGCACGGGCACAAAAATCTTGTTGCCCTCGCGCTCGATGAGCAGCGCCACCGACTTGCCCGCCTGCGCCATGGCCGCGCGCACCTGGGCCACGTCCTGCACCTGCTGGCCGTTGATGGCCAGCAGCACGTCGCCGCCCTGCACCCCGGCGCGCTGCGCCGGGCCACGCGCCGATTCGATCAGCAGGCTACCTGCATCCACCCCCAGCTGGCGCGCCTCGTCGGGCTGCAGCGGGCGCAGCGCCAGGCCCAGCTGGCCCTTGCCCACCGGGGCGCTGTCGCTCGCCACCTGGGTGCTCTTGTCCTTGGCGTTGCCCAAGGTGGCATCCACGGTCTGCTCGTGGCCTTTGCGCCAGACGCGCAGCTGCACCTTGTCACCCGGCAGCTGGCTGCTGATGAGGGCCGGCAAGTCGCCCGAGGCCACAACCTTCTGGCCGTTGACCTGCAAGATCACGTCGCCCACCTCCAGCCCGGCCTTTTGCCCCGGGCCGCTGGCATCCACGCTGGCGACCAGGGCGCCTTCGGGGCGGGGGAGCTTGAACGAATCGGCCAGGGTCTGGTTGACCTCCTGCACCGCCACGCCCAGGCGCGCGTGCTGCACCTGGCCGGTGGCGACGATCTGCTGCTGCACGCGGCTGGCGACCTCGATCGGGATGGCGAACGACAACCCCTGGTAGCCGCCCGAGCGGCTGTAGATCTGCGCGTTCACACCCACGACCTCGCCCTTGGCGTTGAACAGCGGGCCGCCGGAGTTGCCGGGGTTGACGGCGGCGTCGGTCTGGATGAAGGGCACGGCGCTGTCGTCGGGCAGCGAGCGCCCCTTGGCGCTGACCACGCCGGCGGTGACGGTGTTCTCAAAACCAAAGGGCGAGCCGATCGCCAGCACCCACTGCCCCACCTGCAAATCGCGCGAGCTGCCGAGTTGGACGGTGGGCAGGTTCTTGGCGTCGATCTTGAGCACGGCGATGTCGGTCTTGGGGTCGGCCCCCAGCACCTTGGCCTGGAACTCGCGCCGGTCGGTGAGCTTGACGGTGACCTCGCTCGCGCCTTTGACCACGTGGGCATTGGTCAGGACGATGCCGTTGGCATCGACGATAAAGCCCGAGCCCTGGCCGCGCACCGGCTGCGCCTGCGCGCCGCGCCCGGGCTGGCCGGGGAAGCCGGGAAGGCCAAAGCGGCGGTAGAACTCGTAGAACGGATCGTCCGGATCGATGCGCGGGCCGCGCTGGCGCAGGGCCGGGCCGCTGGCGTCCTCGTCATCATCCTGGCGCAGGCCGCTGACGCTGATGTTGACCACCGCTGCACCGTAGCGCGCCGTGATGGCCGAAAAATCGGGCAGCGCCACGCTGCTGGCGGGCGCGGCGGCCAGCACCGCAGCCGCTGGCGCGGTTTGCGCGCGCACCTCGTGCGCAGTGATCAGGCCGGCGCCGGTGGCGCCCAGGGCGCCAGCCGCCACCAGGGCCAGGATGAGGCGGCGCGGGGTCGTCAAAAGGGTGTTCATGGTGTGCCTTTCCAAAACAGTGGTACCGATGGAAAAGCACTGTGCGCGCCCGAGCTTAGGCCAGTCTTAAGCCCGCCACCCACTCAAAGCAGCTCCAGCACCAATTCAGGCGGGCGGCACAAACGCGCGCCCTTGGGCGTGACGACGATGGGGCGGTTGAGCAGCGTCGGGTGCGCGGCCACGGCGGCGATGAGCTCGGCCTCGCTGCGCGCAGGGTTGGCCAAATCGAGCGCAGCGTATTCGGGCTCTTTGCTGCGCAGCAGCTCGCGCACCGGCAGGCCCAGCTGCGCCACCAGCGCTGTGAGCGCCGCCGCATCGAGCGGTTCTTTGACGTAATCGACGATGCGCGGCGCCAGGCCACGCTCTTGCAGCAGTTGCAGGGCGCCGCGCGAATTGCTGCAACGGGGGTTGTGGTAGATGGTGATGGGGCTCATGCGCGCAGTGTAGGCACAGCCTATTTACCTTGCACGCAAGGTGCGGCTGAGCAAAATCACCGGCACCAGGCCCACGGCCACCAGCGCCAGCGAAGGCAGCGCAGCCTCGCCCAGGCGCTCGTCGCGCGCCAGCTGGTAGGCGACCACGGCCAGGGTGTCGCTGTTGAAGGGGCGCAGCACGATGGTGGCCGGCAGCTCCTTCATGACATCGACGAACACCAGCAGCAACGCCGCCAGCACCGAGCGCTTGAGCAGCGGCGCGTGCACCCGCGAGAGCAGCCCCCAGCCACTGCTGCCGAGCATCCGCGCGCTGTCGTCCAGGCTCGCCGGAATGCGCGCATAGCCGCTTTGCACCGACTGCAGCGCGACGGCGCAAAAACGCACCAGGTAGGCCCAGACGATGCCCGCCGCCGTGGTGGTGACGAGCGCGCCCAGCCCCCAGTCGGGCCGCCAGGCTTGCAGCCAGCCCACCGGCAGCAGCAGGCCGACGACGACCACCGCCCCCGGCACGGCGTAGCCGATGCTCGCCAGGCGCACCACGGCGCGGATCGCCGGGTCGGGGCGGCGGCGCACGGCGTAGGCCAGCGCCAGGGCCACGGCCACGGCCAGCACGGCGGTGATGGCGCCCAGGCGCACGCTGCTGCCGGCCCATTGCACAAAGCGCTCCCAGGGCAGCACCGACCAATCGGCTGCCAATGGCCGCAGCATGAAGGCCACCGGGGCGACGAAGCCCAGCAGCACCGGCAGCAGGCACAGCGCCCAGGCAGCGGCGCAGCGCCCGCCCGTGAGCTGCTGCGGCTGCGCCTCGGCCGCACCGGCGCGGCCGACGCTGCTGGCGGCAAAGCGCATCCGCCGCTGCGCCCGGCTCTCCAGCCACAGCAGCAGCAGCACCAGGGCGAGCAAGATGGTGGCCAGCTGCGCGGCGGCAATGCGGTCGTCCATGGACAGCCAGGCTTTGTAGATGCCGGTGGTGAAGGTCTGGATGCCGAAGTAGCTGACGACGCCAAAGTCCGCCAGCGTCTCCATCAGCACCAGGGCCACGCCCGCCGCCACCGCCGGGCGCGCCAGCGGCAGCG
>JAJTBK010000081.1 GCA_021286965.1 Comamonadaceae bacterium
ACGTCACGGTGAGCTTCGAGCAGGGACGCCCGGTCGCCATCAACGGCCACAGCTTCGCCAGTGCCGTCGACCTGGTGCTCCAGGCCAATGCGATCGGCGGACGCCACGGGCTCGGCATGAGCGACCAGATCGAGAACCGCATCATCGAAGCCAAGAGCCGCGGCATCTACGAGGCCCCCGGCCTGGCGCTGCTGCACATCGCCTACGAGCGCCTGGTGACCGGCATCCACAACGAAGACACCATCGAGCAATACCGCATGAACGGCCTCAAGCTCGGCCGCCTGCTGTACCAGGGCCGCTGGTTCGACCCACAAGCCATCATGCTGCGCGAGACCGCCCAGCGCTGGGTGGCACGCGCCATCACCGGCACCGTGACGCTGGAGCTGCGCCGTGGCAACGACTACTCGCTGCTCAACACCGAGTCACCCAACCTGACCTACGCGCCCGAGCGTCTGTCGATGGAGAAGGTGGAAGACGCGCCCTTCTCGCCCGCCGACCGCATCGGCCAGCTCACCATGCGCAACCTCGACATCGTGGCCACGCGCGACAAGCTCATGACGTACGCGAAGTCCGGCCTGCTGACGCTGGGCCAGGGCTCGCCGCTGCCGCAACTGGGTAATGACGACAAGTAAGCGCGCCGTGCACCCATGAAAAAACCGCCTTCGGGCGGTTTTTTCATGGTCTTTTTGGCATTCAACGCTTATCCAGCAAGCGTTGGTAGCTATTAAATTTATAGCATCACAAAACCACCGGCTCTGGCTCCAGCCGGATACCAAAGCGCTCATAGACGCTGGTCTGGATGGCGCGGGCCAGGGTCATGACCTCGCCGCCGGTCACACTGTCGGCGCCCTGCCCCCGGTTGACCAGCACCAGCGCCTGCTTTTCATACACACCGGCCTTGCCCACGGTTTTGCCCTTCCAGCCGCAGGCGTCAATCAGCCAGCCCGCCGCTAGTTTGATGCTGCCGTCGGGCATGGGGTAGTGCACGATCTTGGGATCGCGCGCGATGATGTCCTGGCACTGCTCGGGGGTGACGGTGGGGTTCTTGAAAAAGCTCCCGGCGTTGCCCAGTACAGCCGGGTCGGGCAGCTTGGCACTGCGGATGGCGCACACCCAGTCAAAAATCTGCTGCGCCGTGGGTTCGGCAATGCCCGTCTCCTGCCGTTTGCGCTCCAGGTCCAGGTAGCCCAGCTCGGGGCGCCAGGCGCGCGGCAGGCGCAGACGCACGTGGGTGATGACGGCCCGCCCCGCCAACCCCATGCCACGCGGCAGTTGCTCGCCGCTGGCCGGCTGGGCCGGGGCGTGCTTGAAAACCGAATCGCGGTAGCCAAAGGCGCACTGCGCGGCATCGAGCGTGAAGGTCTGGCCCGTGGCCAGATCGAAGGCGGTCAGGGAATCGAAGCGGTCCTGCAGCTCCACCCCGTAAGCGCCGATGTTCTGCACCGGGGCGGCGCCCACCGTGCCGGGAATCAGCGCCAGGTTCTCCAGCCCCGGCCAGCCCTGCTGCAGGGTCCAGGCCACCGTGCCATGCCAGGGCTCGCCCGCCGCCACTTCCACCACCCAGGCGTCGGGGGTTTCCTGCACCAGGCGGCGCCCACGCAGCTCCATCTTCAGCACCGTGGTTTTCACATCGCCCGTGAGCACCACATTGCTGCCCCCGCCCAGCACAAACACCGCCTCGCCCGCCCGCACGGCGGTGTGGTGCCAATCCACCAGATCCTGCAGGCTGCGCACGCGCACCAGGGTTTCGGCACGGGCCACGATGCCAAAGCTGTTGTAGGGCTGTAAAGAGACGTTTTTCTCGACTAACATTGCCTCCATTGTCGCACCCGCCTTTGCAAGCGGTGCTGCGTTGACTTTTCCAATTGCTGTTCTGCCATGCCGTCTTTTGATACCGTTTGTGAAGCCGATTTTGTCGAAGTGAAGAATGCCGTGGAGAACGCGGCCAAGGAGATCGGCACGCGTTTTGACTTCAAGGGCACGTCTGCTGCCGTCGAGCTCAAGGACAAGGAGATCACACTCTTTGGCGATGCCGAGTTCCAACTCACCCAGGTCGAGGATCTGCTGCGCAACAAGCTCACCAAGCGCAACGTGGATGTGCGCTTTCTCGACATCGGCAAGCCCCAGAAAGTTGGCGGCGACAAGGTCAAGCAGGTGGTCAAGGTGCGCAACGGCATCGACAGTGAGCTGGCCAAGAAGATCCAGCGTCTCGTCAAGGACAGCAAGATCAAGGTGCAGGCCGCCATCCAGGACGAAAAGGT
>JAJTBK010000118.1 GCA_021286965.1 Comamonadaceae bacterium
AGTTGGGCAGCTCGCCAAAACTGCTGCCCACCAGGTTGTGCATGACCTCGTACTTGACCAGCACCGCCAGCGCCGGCGCACTCAGGTACAAAAGAGCGATGAAGAACAGCGACCACGCCACCGAGGCGCGCGCCCCGGCGACTGAACTGGCGGTGTAGTAGCGCGTCAGCAGGTGCGGCAGGCCGGCTGTGCCGACCATGAGGCAGAACATCAGCGCCAGGAAGTTGCGCCGCGTGTCCTGGTAATCGGCGCGCTCCTGCGGCGTGCCGTCGGGGTCGCCGGCAAAGGCCTGGCTGTGGCGCGGTAGCCCGCCCAGGGGGCGCGCGCGCTCGTAGTTGGCGTACATCTCGCGCGTCCAGAGCGCACGCGCCTGCACCTCGTCGCGCGGCAGCGCCGCCAGCTCGCGGCTGGCGGCAACGATCTGGCCGACGTCGGCGTTCTGCGCGCGCAATGCCCGCACCTGCGCGCGCGCCGCCTCGCGCTCGCGCTCCAGGGCGGCGCCCACGTTGTGCAGGCGCTGCTCATAGTCGCGTGCGCGCTGCAGGTAGGCATGCACCACGGCGCGCTCGGCCGGGGCGTCGAGCAGCTGCTGCTCCAGCTCGGCCACGCGTGCCACCTGCTGGCCGTAGACCAGGGTGGCCAGCGGCGTGCCCAGCTGCTGGTAGGCCAGCCACGACACCGGGATCAGGAACGCCAGCAGCACGACCACGTACTGCGCCACCTGCGTCCAGGTGATGGCGCGCATCCCCCCGAGGAACGAGCACAGCAGCACCCCGCCCAGGCCGAGCATGATGCCGATCTCGAACTGCACCCCCGTCAGGCGCGAGGCGATCAGGCCGACGCCATAAATCTGCGCCACCACATAGGTGAACGAGCACAGCACCGCCGCCAGCGCGGCAATGATGCGCGGCCAGCGCCCGCCAAAACGCTGCTGAAAAAAGTCAGGAATGGTGTAGAGATTCATGGCGCGCAGGTGCGGCGCAATGAGCAGCGCCACCAGCACAAAGCCCCCCGTCCAGCCCAGCAAATACGCCAAGCCCCCGGGCTGGCCGGGCTGGCCGGCAAAACCCTGCAGGTACAGGGCGCCCGCCAGGCTGATGAAGGAGGCGGCGCTCATCCAGTCGGCCGCCGCCGCCATGCCGTTGTACATGGGCGGGATGCGCCGCCCGGCGACGTAGTACTCCTCAGGGTCGGTAGTGCGGCCCCAGACGCCGATGGCGGCGTACACCATGACCGTGAAGAAAAGAAAAATGGGCCCGATCCAGTGGCGCGACAGCCCCCGCTGCTCGGCCCAGGCCATGAGGCCGAGAAAGCCCAGCACCCCGGCCACGTACAGCGCCAGGGTGCGGTGCAGGCGCCGCAGGTAGGCGCGCTCGGCGCCCGGCCCCTCAGCCATCGCCGGCCGGCGCCAGCGCCGCCGCATCCGCACGCTCGAAATGGTCCATGGCGGCGCAATACACCATCACGAGGACGATGAACACCAGCACCGCGCCCTGGGCCGCCATCCAGTAGCCAAAGGTCCAACCGCCAAAGGGCAGACTCAGGTCGCGGGCAAAAAAGCTGGTACCGAAGGTCACCAGCAGCCACAGCAGCAGCAGCACCGCCTTGAGCCGCAGATGGCGCGCGTCGTGCAGATCGGGCGCGAACGGCACGCCCGCCGACGCGCCCGGGGGCGCGCCGCGCTCGCTGCCAGACGGCACGATGGCGGGTGGCATGGCGGCTGCGGCCTCAGCCGGCGAGCTGTTGCCAGGTGGCGATCACGCTGTCCGGGTTGAGCGAGATCGAGGAGATGCCCTCGTCCGCCAGCCACTGGGCAAAGTCCGGGTGGTCGCTGGGGCCCTGGCCGCAGATGCCGACGTACTTGCCTTGTGCCTTGCAGGCGGCGATGGCGCGCGACAGCAGCGCGCGCACCGCCGGGTCGCGCTCGTCGAAGTCGTGCGCCAGCAGCTCCAGGCCCGAGTCGCGGTCCAGGCCCAGGGTGAGCTGGGTCAGGTCGTTGGAGCCGATGGAGAAACCGTCGAAGTATTCGAGGAAGCGCTCGGCCAGGATGGCGTTGCTCGGCACCTCGCACATCATGATGAGCTTGAGCTCGTTCTCGCCGCGCTTGAGGCCGTGTTCGCCCAGCAACTGCGTCACGCGCTCGGCCTGGCCCAGCGTGCGCACGAACGGCACCATGACCTGGACATTGGTCAGGCCCATGTCGTTGCGCACGCGCTTGAGCGCCTCGCACTCCATGGCGAAGGCTTCGCCAAAATCTGCGCTGATATACCGTGCTGCCCCACGAAAGCCGAGCATCGGGTTTTCTTCCTCGGGCTCGTAGCGGCTGCCGCCGATGAGCTTGCGGTACTCGTTGCTCTTGAAGTCCGACAGGCGCACGATGACGGGCTTGGGCCAGAAGGCGGCGGCGATCGTCGCCACGCCCTCGGCCACTTTGTCCACATAGAAGGCGCGCGGGCTGGCGTGGCCGCGCGCCACGCTCTCGACTGCTTTCTTCAGGTCGGCATCGACGGCAGGGTAGTCCAGGATGGCCTTGGGGTGCACGCCGATGTTGTTGTTGATGATGAATTCGAGCCGTGCCAGGCCCACGCCTTCGTTGGGCAGCTGGGCAAAGTCGAAGGCCAGCTGCGGGTTGCCGACGTTCATCATGATCTTGGTGCTGATCTTGGGCATCTCGCCGCGCTGCACCTCGGTCACCTCGGTCTCCAGCAGGCCGTCGTAGATCTTGCCGGTATCGCCCTCGGCGCAGCTCACGGTCACCAGGGTGCCGTCCTTGAGCAGATCGGTGGCGTTGCCGCAACCGACCACGGCGGGAATGCCCAGCTCGCGCGCGATGATGGCGGCGTGGCAGGTGCGGCCGCCCCGGTTGGTGACGATGGCACTGGCGCGCTTCATCACCGGCTCCCAGTGGGGATCGGTCATGTCGGTGACGAGCACGTCGCCGGCCTGCACCTTGTCCATCTCGCGGATGTCGTGGACCAGGCGCACCGGGCCAGTGCCGATCTTCTGGCCGATGGCACGGCCCTCGGCCAGCACCTGGCCGTGGCCCTTCAACTTGTAGCGCAGTTCGGCCTGGCCCCTGGCCTGGCTCTTCACCGTCTCGGGGCGTGCCTGCAGGATGTAGAGCTGGCCGTCCTGGCCGTCGCGGCCCCACTCGATGTCCATGGGGCGGCCGTAATGCTGCTCGATCACCAGCGCGTAGTGCGCCAGTTGCTGCACCTCGGCATCGCTCAGGCTGTAACGGTTGCGCTGTTCGGCGGCGACGTCGATGGTCTTGACGAGCTTGCCCGTGGCGGCCTTTTCCTCCGCGCTGGCAAACACCATCTGGATCAGCTTGCTGCCCAGGTTGCGACGGATGACGGCCTGCTTGCCGGCGCGCAGCATGGGCTTGTGCACATAAAACTCGTCGGGGTTCACGGCGCCCTGCACCACGGTCTCGCCCAGGCCGTAGCTGCTGGTGATGAAGACGACATCCTCGAAGCCGCTTTCGGTGTCGATGGTGAACATCACGCCGGCCGCGCCCAGGTCCGAGCGCACCATGCGCTGCACACCCGCCGACAGCGCCACCACGTCGTGCGCAAAGCCCTTGTGCACGCGGTAGGAGATGGCACGGTCGTTGTAGAGGCTGGCAAACACCTCCTTCATCTTGTGCAGCACGTCCTCGATGCCGACGACGTTCAGGAACGTCTCCTGCTGGCCGGCAAAGGAGGCATCGGGCAAGTCTTCGGCCGTGGCAGACGAGCGCACGGCAAAGCTGGCCTGGGCGTTGCCTGCGCTCAGGGTGGCGAAGGCGGCGCGCACGGCTTGCTCCAGGTCGGCGGGGAAGGGCTGGTTCTCCACCCAGCCACGGATCTCGGCGCCAGCGACGGCGAGGGCGCGCACGTCGTCCACGTCCAGCGCCGCCAGGCGGGCGCTGATGCGCTCATGCAGGCCCTCGTATTGCAGGAACTCGCGGAAGGCGTGCGCCGTGGTGGCAAAGCCGGTGGGCACGCGCACGCCCTGGGGCAGCTGCGAGATCATTTCGCCGAGGCTGGCGTTCTTGCCGCCAACGACCTCGACGTCGCTCATTCTCAGGTTTTCAAACGGTACGACCAGGGCGGTCGCCTCGAAACGTGCAGACATGGGAAGACTCCAGAAGTTAAAAACCGGTGGCCCACACCGACAAGGCGCGGGCGGACATGGGCAGAGGCAGGCAGGGGCCGTGTGGTTGTCGTTGTGGGCAAAAGCTGCGGCTGCGCATGGCGTGAATTTGGGACAATGGGCGTGATTCTATGCCGCAGCCCACAAGCCTTGCAGCCGGGCTACCCACCCTCACACCCCTTCCCATGCGCACTGTTTTTTTCATCTCCGACGGCACCGGCATCACCGCCGAGACTTTTGGCAACGCCATCCTGGCGCAGTTCGAGCTCAAGTCGCGCCACATCCGCCTGCCCTTCATCGACACCGTGGACAAAGCGCACCAGGCCGTGCGCCAGATCAACCACCAGGCGGAGCTGGAGGGCAAGAAGCCCATCGTCTTCACCACGCTGGTGAACATGGAGGTGCTCAAGGTCATCCAGGAAGGCTGCAAAGGCATGTTGATGGACATGTTCGGCACCTTCGTGCGGCCGCTGGAGCAGGAGCTGGGCATCAAATCGCTGCACCGCGTCGGGCGCTTTTCGGACGTGACGCGCTCCAAGGAGTACATCGACCGCATCGAGGCCATCAACTTCAGCCTCGACCACGACGACGGCCAGAGCCACCGCGACCTGGAGGGCGCCGACGTCATCCTGATCGGCGTCTCCAGAAGCGGCAAGACGCCCACCAGCCTGTACCTGGCGATGCAATGCGGCCTGAAGGTGGCCAACTATCCGCTGATTCCCGAAGACTTCGAGCGCCGCCAGCTACCGCCGGCACTGCTGCCGCACCGCAAGAAAATCTTCGGCCTGACCATCCAGCCCGAGCGCCTGTCCGAGATCCGCAACGAGCGCCGCCCGAACTCACGCTACGCCGACATCGTCAACTGCCGCTACGAGGTCTGCGAGTCCGAAGCCATGATGCGCCGCGCCGGCATCCGCTGGCTCTCGACCACGACCAAAAGCATCGAGGAAATCGCCACCACCATCTTGCAAGAGGTGCGGCCCGAACGGCTGGTGTATTGAACCAAACGCTCACGCACTGCGCGCCACCCACCAGGCCAGCACCAGCATGGTGCTGCCGGTGAACGCATCGAGCACACGCCAGGCCCGGGGCTGGGCAAACCAGTGCTGCAAGCGCCGCCCCGTCACCGCCAGGGCGACGAACCAGCTCAGGCTGGCGCAGGTCGCACCGAGCACGAACACCGCCTTCAGCGCCCCCGGCTGACGCGCGCCAATGGAGCCGATCAAAAGCACGGTATCAAGGTACACGTGCGGGTTGAGCAAGGTAATCACGGCCAACCCTGCGAGCACGCCCAGCACGCCACGCGCCACGCGCTCGCCCCCGGCTGCGGCCTGGTGGGCATCCGGCGCAAACAGCGCCCGCTGCCAGGCAAACAAGCCATAAGCCAGTAAAAACAGCGCCCCACCCCACTGCAACCATTGCGCCAGCACGGGCGAAGACCCCAGCAGCTGCGCCATGCCCGCCACCCCCAGGGCGACGAGCAGCGCATCGCAAGCCACGCACAGCGCCACGCAGGCGTGCACATGCTCGCCCCGCACGGCCTGGCGCAGCACGTACAGGTTTTGCGCGCCAATGGAGGCAATCAGCGACAGGCACACGCCAAAACCGGCCAGCCAGGCGCTGGGCCAGGGGGAGACGTCAACAAAGTAGGGCATGGCGGCGATGCTAAGTGTGCCCATGATTTAAGTACACTTCAAATTTCTAACCCATCTTTAGAAAAACTTCATGTTTGACTACGCTGCCCTCCAGGCCCTGGCCGCCGTGCTGCACGAAGGCAGCTTTGAGCGTGCGGCACAGCGCCTGCACGTCACGCCCTCGGCCGTCTCACAGCGCATCAAGCAGCTCGAAGAGCGCGCCGGCCAGGTGCTGGTGCAGCGTGGCAGCCCCTGCTCCGGCACCGAGGCCGGGCGCCGCCTGTGCCAGCACCAGGAACAGGTGGCACTGCTGGAATACCAGCTGCGCCGCAGCCACCCGGAGCTGCTGCCGGCGATGCCTGCGGGCACGCCAACGCTGAGGCTGGCGGTGAACGCCGATTCACTCTCGACCTGGTTCATGGCCGCAGTGACGGCCTTCAGCGCTGGCGGCGACGAGCTGCTGGATCTGCGCATCGACGACCAGGAGCACACCGGCGCACACCTGCGCGAGGGCGAGGTGCTGGCCGCCGTCACCGCCAGCACGGCCCCCATTGCCGGCTGCGACAGCTGGCCGCTGGGCACCATGCGCTACGTGGCGGCCACCAGTCCGGCGTTCATGCAGCGCCACTTCGCCCAGGGCGTGACGGCAGCGGCCCTGGCACGCGCGCCAATGATGGTCTACGACCGCAACGACCGCCTGCAGGAGCAATGGCTGCAAGCCCAGGGCCTGGCCCCCAGCGAAGCGCCACCCCGGCATTTCATGCCCTCCGCCGGAGGCTATGTGCGCGCCTGCGAAATCGGCATGGGCTGGGGGATGCACCCCATGGCCCTGGTGCAGGCGCAACTGGCCAGCGGCCGCCTGGTGGAGCTGCGCCCCCACGCCGGCATCGACGTGCCGCTGTTCTGGGCCCACCCGCGCAGCGCCCAGGCCGCGCTGCAGCGCCTGACAGACTGCGTCCTGGCGGCGGCACGCGAGAGCTTGTACTAACCTACTGCACCAGGCGCAGCATGTGCACCGGCGCGGCGCCGGACGCCGGCGCAAGCAAGGCCGAGCCCTCGGGCAACTGTGGCACCAGGTCGGCCAGGGTGAGGCCATCGAGCACCGCCAGGTAGGCCTGGGTAGCGCTGCCGAGCACGCCCTTGAGCACGCAGTGGCTGCTCAGGCGGCAGGTGTTGTTCTCCAGGTTGAAACACTCGACCATTTCAAAGTCTGACTCCATCACCCGCACCACAGCGCCGACACTGATCTCCCTGGCCGGGCGCATCAGGCGCATACCACCGCCGCGCCCGCGCGTGGTCTCCAGCAGGCCCTGGGCCGCCAGTTCCTGCACGATTTTAGTCAGATGGCTGCGCGAGATACCGTGCGACTGCGCCACCTCGCTGATCGTCACCGGCTGCTCGCGCTCCTGGTAAGTGGCGCAGTACATCAGCACGCGCAGGGCATAGTCGGTCCATTGGGTCAGGCGCATGAAGTGAATTGCCTTAGGTCAAGAAAAGAGTCATACAGGATGAATTTTATTTCGATAAAATGCGCATGTCGAATGAATCTTTACAAGGACAGTCCACAATGAACGCCCGTCTGCCCCAGACCCCGATAGACGCCGAACAAGCGATTGGCCAGATTGCCGTCGAGTTGCCCGGTGCAACAGCGATTTTTCGCCGCCTCAAGCTCGATTTTTGTTGCGGCGGCCAGGTCAGCCTGCGCCAGTCCTGCGCCGGCCGTGGCCTGGAGTTGCAGGCGGTGATCGACGAGCTGGCACAGCTGCAGCGCCCGACCGCGTTGCCCGACGCCGGCACGCCCAACGAGCTGATCGACCACATCCTGGCGCGCTACCACGAGGTGCACCGCGCCCAGCTGCCCGAGCTGGTGCGCATGGCGCGCCGCGTCGAGGCCGTGCACCGCGACAACCCGCACACCCCGCACGGCCTGGCCGACGCCCTCGAAGCCATGGAGCGCGAGCTGACGACGCACATGCACAAGGAAGAGGCCGTGCTGTTCCCCATGCTGCGCGCCGGTGGCAACAGCTTTGTGCCCCAGCCCATCGCCATGATGCGCCACGAGCACAACGACCACGGCGAGGCCCTGGAGCACATCGCCCGCCTGACCAACGACATCACCCCGCCCCCGGGTGCGTGCAACACCTGGCGCGCGCTCTACTCCGGCCTGGCGCAGCTGCGCGACGATCTCATCAACCACATCCACCTGGAAAACAACGTGCTGTTTCCGCAATTTGAAAAGGCAGCGGCACAAGGCGGCTGCGGCGGTGGCACCTGCGGCTGCAGCTAAACGCTAAACGCTGAACCCGGCAGCAACACGAGAAGGCTTGACGGCGCCCTGCACGGGCGCCGTTTTTGTTTATTTGCCCACCATGTCGTTGAACTTGCCGGCCTCGAAATGCTCCTCGCGCGCCGCCTCGCCGGGCACGCATTCGCGCTGGCCCTGGGCGAGCTGCTCCAGGGCACGCCAGAGCAGCGCAATCTGGTGCTCCTGCGCCGAGGCGTTGTTGATGATGCCGTGCAGCGCCTGCGACAGCGGATCGTCCTCCTGCGTCACGCCGTAGGCGGTAAAACGCGGGCGCGGCGCCTCGGTCACATCGGCGCTGTGGCCTTCCTTGGAGGCAATGATGCGCGCCGGAATGCCCACCGCCGTAGCGCCCGCCGGCACGGGCTTGATGACCACGGCGTTGCTGCCGATTTTGGCCCCGTCACCCACCTCGAAGCCGCCGAGCACCTTGGCGCCAGCGGCCACCACCACGTCGCGCCCGAGCGTCGGGTGGCGCTTGGCGCCCTTGTAGAGCGAGGTGCCGCCCAGCGTGACGCCGTGGTAGATGGTGCAGCCATCGCCCACCACCGCCGTCTCGCCAATCACCACGCCCATGCCGTGGTCGATGAAAACGCGCTCGCCGATGACGGCGCCGGGGTGGATCTCGATACCCGTGCACCAGCGCGCAAAGTGCGAGATGAAGCGCCCGAGCCACTTGAGGCCATGGTTCCAGCACCAGTGCGCCGGGCGCTGCAGCCAGATGGCGTGCAGGCCGGGGTAGCAGGTCACGACCTCAAAGCGCGAGCGCGCAGCCGGGTCGCGGTCAAGAATGCACTGGATGTCGGAACGCAGGCGGGCAAACATATTGTTGTTGTGCAAAAGCAAGGGCCGCCCAGTCTAGCGGCTGCGAGCGGCGGCCTGCAGCATGACCTTGGCGACACCGCGCAGGATGTGGATTTCTTCCGGCGTCAGCTGCGCACGATTGAAAAGATGGTTCAGGCGCGGCATGAGCTTTTTCGGCGCCGCCGGGTCCAAAAAACCCACCGCCGTCAGCGCCTGCTCCCAGTGCGCCAACATGCCCGCCACCTGCTGCGCATCGGCCTGCAGCGCCGGCACCCGCGCATCGGGCAGGGCAAAACTGCCCAGCGCCTGGCGCCACTCGTAGGCAATGAGCTGCACCGCCGCCCCGAGGTTGAGCGAGCCAAACTGGGGATTGGTCGGAATCGACAGCGCCGCATGGCAGCGGTACACATCTTCGTTGGCCATGCCAAAGCGCTCGCAGCCAAACAAGAAGGCAACGCCTGTGTTGGGAGCAAAATCAGCCTCTAGCGCTTGACCAGAGCGCGCGAGAAGCTCCTGTTTTAATAGCATTTCAAAATGCTGCCGAGGCGCGCGCGTGGGCGGGCCGAAGTCGCGCGGCGTCATCGCCGTGGCGCACAGGTGGCTCACGCCGTCGAGCGCCTCGTCCAGGCTGGCGACGATGCGCGCCTTCTCCAGCACGTCCAGGGCACCGCTGGCGCGCTGGATGGTTTCTTCCTTGCGCAGCACGTTCGGCCAGCGCGGGCGCACCAGCACCAGGTCGTCAAAGCCCATGGTTTTCAGGGCGCGGGCGCAGGCACCTACATTGCCGGCGTGGCTGGTCTCGATCAGGATAAAGCGCGTGTGCATGGGGGGGATTGTCGCAGCCGGCTGGGCAAATGCGGGACAGCGCAGCTAGAATGCCACCTTTGCGCGCTCGCATCGCCGGGCGCCCTTTCGGCCACGAGCCGCTCCCTGCTCCTTCGTCACAATCTATGTCGTCCAACCTGCACCCCATGCTCAACGTGGCCATCAAGGCCGCACGCGCCGCCGGCGCCCTCATCAACCGCGCTGCGCTCGACGTCGAAGCGGTGCGTATCTCGCAAAAGCAGGTGAACGACTTTGTGACCGAGGTCGACCACGCCGCCGAGCAGGCCATCATCGACACCCTGCTCACCGCCTACCCGGGCCACGCCATCCTGGCCGAGGAAAGCGGCAGCGCCCAGGGCGCCAAGCACTCCGACTATTGCTGGATCATCGACCCGCTGGACGGCACGACCAACTTCATCCACGGCTTTCCGGTGTACTGCGTCAGCATCGCCCTGGCGTTCAAGGACAGGATCGAGCACGCCGTCATCTACGACCCCACGCGCAACGACCTGTTCACCGCCACGCGCGGGCGCGGCGCCTTCATGAACGAGCGGCGCATCCGCGTCTCCAAGCGCACCCAGCTCAAGGACTGCCTGCTCTCCACCGGCTTTCCCTTCCGCCCGGGCGACCATTTCAAGAACTACATGGCCCTCATGGCCGACATCATGCCGCGCACGGCCGGCCTGCGCCGCCCGGGCTCGGCCGCACTCGACCTGGCCTACGTGGCGGCAGGTTTCAGCGACGGCTTTTTTGAAACCGGCCTGTCGATCTGGGACGTGGCGGCCGGCTCGCTGCTGGTGACCGAGGCCGGCGGCCTGATCGGCAACTACACCGGCGAGGCCGATTTCCTGGAACAAAAAGAATGCCTGGCCGCCGCGCCACGCATTTACGGCCAGCTGGTGCCGCTGCTCTCCAAGTACAGCAAGTTCGCCAGCGCCGGCGAAAAGGCGATGCTGCGCCAGGAACAGCCAGACGCTGCCGACGGCGCCAGCGCCGAATAAGCCGTCGCCTTACTCCGGATCGGGGTAGCGCTGCGAGATGCGCAAAAAATCCCCGGCGAGCTCGACAAACGCATCGGCAATGTCGGGATCGAAATGGCTGCCCCGGCCCTTGACGATGGTGGCGCAGGCCTGCTCGTGCGAGAACGCCGGCTTGTACACGCGGCGGCTGATGAGCGCGTCGTACACGTCGGCGAGCGCCATCAGGCGCGCTGAAATCGGGATCGCATCGCCCTTGAGCCCTTCGGGGTAGCCGCTGCCGTCCCATTTTTCCTGGTGGCTGTAGGCAATTTCCTTGGCCACGCTCAGGAATGCCACGCGCATCCCCAGGCGCCGCTCGGCCTGCTCGATGGCCTGGCGCCCGAGGGTGGTGTGGGTCTTCATGACCTCGAATTCCTCCACCGTCAGCTTGCCCGGCTTGAGCAGGATGGCATCCGGAATGCCGATCTTGCCAATGTCGTGCAGCGGCGCCGATTTGTACAGCAGGTCGATCATGCGATCCGTCAGCACGTGGGCAAAGCGCGGGTGCTCGCGCAAGCGCTCGGCCAGGGCCTTGACGTAGAGCTGCGTGCGGCGGATGTGGTTGCCGGTTTCGTTGTCGCGCGTCTCGGCCAGCGAGGTCATGGCCATGATCGTCACGTCCTGGATCGCCTGCACCTCCAGCGTGCGCAGCGCCACCTCGCGCTCCAGGTAGGCGCTCTTGTCGCGCAGGAAATCGCTCGACGCCTTGAGCGCCAGGTGCGTGGCCACGCGCGCCAGCAAGATCGGCGGGCTGATGGGCTTGGTGATGTAGTCCACCGCGCCCAACGCCAGCCCCAGGCGCTCGTCCTCGACCTCGGCGCGGGCGGTGAGGAAAATCACCGGGATGTCGCGCGTCTGCGCCCGCGCCTTGAGCTGGCGGCAGACCTCGTAACCGTCGATGCCCGGCATCATGATGTCGAGCAGGATCAGGTCGGGCGGCGCCTCGGCCTGGGCGATCTTGAGCGCCTTCTCGCCCTGGTTGGCGACCTTGACGTGGTAATGGTCGCGCAGCAGGGCGCCCATCAACGACAGGTTCTCCGGCGTGTCGTCCACCACCAGCACGGTGGCAATGGGTTTATCGACCAACACCGATGACGGATCCAAGAATGGGGCGAAATCCATAGTCGTCCTGCTGTGGTGGTAATGCTGCAGCCGCAGACTACGGCGGGGAACCGGCCGCGTCCATGCTTTGCAGCGCCTGCTCGAATTCGAATGCCTGGGTTTTGCCCTGCACCCGCTGAAAATGATCGCCCCACAGCGCCTGGAACAAGGCGCTGTGGCGCTCCAAGTATGCTACCGCCGCCGGGTCGTCGGCACGCAGCAGGCGGCGCAATTCGGCCACCAACGGCACGGCCCGCGTCAGATCGGCCACCACCGCAGGCCCGGGCGCAGGCGGCGGCTGCCATTGCCGCAGGGCCTGCAGCAGTTCGGCCAACAGCTGCTGCAGCTCGGCCTGGCTGGCGGCCACCTGGGATGCCGGGGCAGCGGCGCGCAGCTGGCTTTCGAGCTGCTGCGCGTACTGCGCCAGCGGCTGCGCACCGATGTTGCTGGCCACCGAGCGCAGGGTGTGCGCCAGGCGTTCGGCCAGGCGCGCATCGCCCGCCTGCATGGCGGCAGCAAAGTCGTGCGCCCACAGGGCCTGGCCCTGGACAAAGCGGCGCAACATGTGGGCGTACAGCGCCGGGCGCCCAAGGGCGCGCTGCAGGCCCTGGCGCATGTCCACGCCCGGCAGATGCGGCGGCAGCAGCCCATCGGCATCGGCACTGGCGCCAGCAGATGCCGCCGCCACGGCCACCGCCGCTGCGGCCTCCGGGGCCGGGGCCTTCGGGCGCAGCCAGCGCTGCAGCGCGGCCCACAGTTGCTCGGGGGCGATCGGCTTGGCCACGTGGTCGTTCATGCCGGCGTCGAGGCAGCGCTGGCGATCGCTGTCCATGGCGTTGGCGGTCATGGCGATGACGGGCAGCTGGGCCCAACGCGGGTTCTGGCGCAGGCGGCGGGTGGCGGTTTCGCCATCCATGACGGGCATTTGCATATCCATCAGCACCGCGTCGTAGTCCTGCCGCTGCAGGGCATCGAGCGCCTGCTGGCCGTCGGCGGCGACATCGACGACAAAGCCCGCATCGCGCAGCAGCTCCAGCGCCACCAGCTGGTTCAGGTCGTTGTCCTCCACCAGCAGCACGCGCGCACCGCGCAGCGGCGCCAGCAGCGCCTGTTGCGCCGGATCCTCCAGGCTGGCACGGTGCCCGGCCTGGGGTTGCAGCGTCGCCAGGGGTTGCACCAGGGTTTCAAACAGCACCGAGGCGCTGACAGGCTTGATGAGCACGGTGTCGATGCCCTGCTGGCGCGCCGCCTGCAGCACCTCTTCGCGGCCGTAGGCGGTGACCATCAGCATCTGCGGCACGGGGCCGATGTGCAGCGCGCGGATGCGCCGCGCCAGCTCGATGCCGTCCATGCCCGGCATCTGCCAATCGAGCAGCAGCAGGCTGTGCGGCTGTCCGGCGTCAAGTGCCTGGCGCACAGCCACCAGGGCCTCGGCGCCGGAATGCACCGTCTGCGTCTGCAGCCCCAGGGACTGCAGCATGTCGCACAGCACATGGGCGGCGGCCTCGTTGTCGTCTACCACCAGCACGCGCCCGGGCTGCAGGCAACCTGCGGGCAGCTGGCGGCGCGGCGCTGGCGCCCCCAGGGCCAATGGCAGGTCGGCCCAGAAGCGCGAGCCCTGGCCGGGTGTGCTGTCGGCGCCCACGCTCCCGCCCATGAGCTCGGCGAGCCTGCGGCAAATGGCC
>JAJTBK010000123.1 GCA_021286965.1 Comamonadaceae bacterium
TCGCCCACTTTGACCGCCGGCAGGCCGGTGGCGTCGATCTTGACGACGGCGACGTCGGTGCGCTTGTCGGTGCCGACGATTCTGGCTTTGAACTCGCGCTTGTCGGTCAACGTGACCAGCACCTCCTGGGCATCATCGACCACGTGGGCATTGGTCATGACGTAGCCATCGGCCGAGAGGATGAAGCCTGAGCCGACGCCGCGCGGCTGCTCGTCGTCGGGCAGGGGGCGCTGCTGGCGCGGCACGTTGGGCAGCGGCAGACCAAAGCGCTTGAAAAACTCCTGCATGTCCTCGTCCATGCCGGTGCCCGCGCCCGGGCGGGCCAGAGATTTTTCCAACGTGCGGATATTGACCACCGAGGGCCCCACCTGCTCGACCAGTTCGGTGAAGTCGGGCAGGCCGCGCACCACCGTCTGCGCCTGCACCGAGGGCGCAGCCCCCGCCAGACCCAGGCCCAGCACCAGGGCCGCCGAGAGAACACAAGACTGCAACAGTTTGCCGTCGAACGCACGCATTCGGAAATCCTTTCGTCAGGAAAACAAAAACACAGCCTGGCAGAAGACGCAGGCCGCACGGAAAAAATGGGCAGGGGTCAGCGCTGCGGGGCCGTCACCGGCGCGGCGAAGGTGGCGTTGCGCAAAAACTCCGCCGGCACCTGCAGGTTGTTGGCACCGTGGTACTGGTTGTGGGTGGCAATCAGCTCGTCCAGCCGGGGATCGCGCAGCATGAGCTGCGGGCCGCTGGGCAAATCGGCCACGGCCAATACCTGGTTCGGGGCCACGGCGGGTACCGGCGTGGCGGGCACGGCCGCTGCCAGTTGCGCCCCCGCCAGGGCTCCGGGCCCAGCCTCGCCGCGCAGCCCCAGGGCGACGTTCCAGCCGAGGGCCGAGACGGCGGCGAGCGAGGCAAAGCCGGCCACCATCTTCCAGCGCAGCAGCGCTACGTTGGCCGCCGGCTTGCGCGCCAGCTGCAGCACCTGCGCCTGGGGAGTGAACTGCGGGCGCTGCGGCTCCTGCGCGATTTGCGTGCGCAGGGCTGCAAGCAGGTCGCGCTGGCCGTGCTGCGCCAGCGCCGGGGTGCGCAGCACGTCGCCCACCAGGTGGTACATGGCCCAGGTGGCCTGACCTTCGGCGGTCGCGACGTGGCCCATGGCCTGGGCGAATTCGTCGCCCTGCAACTCGCCATCGGCCAGGGCCGACAGCTGTTCGCAAAGATTGTGCGTTTCGTTCATGGCTTTACCTCATCACCAGCGCTTGCCCGTCTGGCGCTCCAGCAGGGGCTTGACGCGCTGCGAAATGGCCTCGCGGGCCCGAAAAATCCGCGAACGCACGGTACCGATCGGGCAGCCCATGGTGGATGCAATGTCCTCGTAGCTCAGGCCCTCGATTTCGCGCAGCGTCACTGCCATGCGCAATTCCTCGGGCAAAGCCTCCATGGCAGCGTTCACGGCTGCCGCGATTTCCTGGGCCGCCAGCACGGTTTCCGGCGTTTCGTCGCTGGTTAGTTCGATCCCGGGGCCGGAAGTTTCATCGTCTTCATCGCTGCTGCTGCGCAGCGCGCTTTCGGTCAGCACCGGGTTGCGCTTCATCTCCAGCAGGGCCTTCTTCGCCGTGTTCACGGCGATGCGGTAGAGCCAGGTGTAGAACTGGGCCTCACCCCGGAACTGGTGCAGCGCACGGTAGGCGCGAATGAAGGTTTCCTGCGCAATGTCGGGTACCAGATCGACGTCGCGCACCATGCGCCCGATCAGGCGCTCGATGCGGCGCTGGTATTTGAGGACCAGCAGCTCGAAGGCACGCTGGTCGCCCGCCACCGTACGCTCGACCAATTGCAGGTCGCCGTTCGGGCTGGCGGGCGGGGAGGGAGAAGCTGTCATGCAGGCAGTGGATCAGAAAGAGTCGGCAGCAGGCGCGCTGCGGCCTGCCCCACCGCCCAATCTGGGGCGCGAATATACCGCACGGCGCAGGGCCAGCCAGTCGGCTGGCTGCATGGCGCGTTCGAGCCACAGCCAGCACGGGCGCCGCCCCGGCCCCTGCAGCTGCAGCAGAAGCCCCCACTGCAGATCGCGGCGCAGGCGCAGTTGCACGGCCTGCTCGGGCCCGCCACCGGCCGGCGGCGCCCAGTGCCACTGCACGCCATCCCAGCGCAGCACGCCCCCGCTCAGGCGCCCAAGCTGGCGCAGGCGCCGCAGGGCCTCTCCTGCGCACAGCAACCACAGGCCGGCAGCAGCGAGCAGCGGCACCGCCCCCCGGGCCGCACCCTGCCCCGCCCAGGCCATCAGACCCAGCGCGGCCAGGCCCAACAGGGCAGCGGCGAGCAGGCCCCAGAAACGACCACGCCCCACACCAAAGTGCAGGGCGGGGGCGTTGTAGCGCGAGGGCACCGGCGGCGCCTGCGTTCAGATGCGCTTGAAAATCAGCGAGCCGTTGGTGCCGCCGAAGCCGAAGTTGTTCTTCAGCGCGACGTCGATCTTCATGTCGCGGGCCGTGTTGGCACAGTAGTCCAAATCACATTCCGGGTCCTGGTTGAGCAGGTTGATGGTGGGCGGTACTTTTTGCTCGTGCAGCGCCAATACGGTGAACACGCTCTCAATACCACCGGCACCGCCCAGCAAGTGGCCGGTCATGGACTTGGTGGAGCTGACCACGGTGCGCCGCGCGGCGTCGCCCAGCGCGGCCTTGATGGCGTTGCTCTCGTTGATGTCACCCAGGGGCGTGGAGGTGCCGTGGGCGTTGAGGTAGTCGATTTGCTCAGGGTTGACGCCGGCGTTGCGCATGGCCGCGAGCATGGCGCGGCGCGGGCCATCCATGTTGGGGGCCGTCATGTGGCCGGCGTCGGCGCTCATGCCATAGCCAGCCAGCTCGGCATAAATCTTGGCACCGCGTGCCTTGGCGTGCTCGTACTCTTCGAGCACCAGCACACCCGCACCCTCGCCCAGCACGAAGCCGTCGCGATCCTTGTCCCAGGGGCGCGAGGCGGCCTTGGGATCGTCGTTGCGCGTGGACAGGGCACGCATGGCGGCAAACCCGCCCACACCCAGGGGCGAGACGGTGGCTTCGGTGCCACCGGCGACGACGATGTCGGCGTCGCCATATTCAATCATGCGCCCAGCCTCGCCGATGCAGTGCAGGCCGGTGGTGCAGGCCGTGACGATCGACAGGTTCGGGCCCTTGAAGCCAAAGCGCATGGAGACATGCCCCGCCACCATATTGATGATGGAGGCCGGGACGAAGAACGGCGTGATGCGGCGCGGGCCGCGCGACGCCAGTTCGGCATGGGTGTTCTCGATCAGGGGCAGCCCCCCGATGCCCGAGCCGATCACGCAGCCAATGCGCGTGGCCAGCTCATCCGACAGAGCCTCCCCAGTGGGCAGCCCTGCATCCTGCACCGCCTGCGCGGCCGCCGCGATGCCGAAGTGGATGAACGTATCCATCGCGCGCGCATCCTTGGCGCTGAGGTACGACTCCAGATCGAATCCCTTGACCTCGCCCGCGATCTTGCAGGCAAAGTTCGTCGTATCGAACTTGGTGATGAGATCAATGCCGGACTGGCCGGCAAGGAGATTGGCCCAGGCATCCTGCACCGTGTTGCCCACGGGGCTGATGCAACCCAGGCCGGTCACGACAACGCGAC
>JAJTBK010000128.1 GCA_021286965.1 Comamonadaceae bacterium
TGCGGTCATGTATTTTGCCGAGGGGATGTTGGCACAGCTCGATCGAAGCGATTTTGAAGTCGTGGCCTTCTCGCTGTTCCCAACCGAGGACTACGTCACCACCCGCGTGCGCTGCCATGTCGATCGCTTCATACCCTTGCATGGTTTGACACCCTCCCAGCAAGCCAACGCCATCCGAACCGCCGGTATCGATATCGTCGTCGATCTCGCCGGTCACACTGGCAGCAACGCCCTGCTGGCACTGGCACGCAAACCTGCCCCCGTACAAATTACCACCATTGGCTACCCCGGCACCACCGGACTCGCGGCCATGGACTGGTGGCTCAGCGACGCCGTGACCGATCCCGCCGATGCCCAGCAGTGGTACTCCGAACGCCTGTACCGGCTCCCCACCCGCTGGACCTGCTACCGGCCCATGATCCGCAACCCTTTATGGCGCTACCAACCCGCCTACCAGGTGCGCCCCACACCAGCGCTGGCCAACGGCTACGTGACCTTCGGCTCATGCAACAACCTGGGGAAGCTGACCGACGAAGTACTCTCCCTCTGGGGGCGCCTGCTCGCCGCCGTGCCCAATGCCCGTTTACTGATCGAAGGCAAGAACCTGGGGATTGAAGAAACAGCAGCGGCCTACCGCCAGCACTGCGCCACCTGCGGCATCGATCCGCAACGGCTTGACCTGATTGCGCAGGAAGGCAAAAACCAGTACCTGACATACCATCAGATTGACATCGCACTCGACCCATTTCCATTGGTGGGTGGCACGACGACCAACGATTTGCTGTGGATGGGCATACCGCTGGTCACGCTGACAGGAAGAACCCTCAGCAACCGCATGGGTGTCGGCTCGTTGGCGCACCTGGGGCGGCACGAATGGATCGCCCGCACCCCGGAGGAATACCTCGACATTGCAATCCACCTGGCATCGGATGTGCAGGCGCTCAATGGCATCCGTCAGAGTCTGCGCCAAGAAATGGAAAACAGCGTGCTGATGCGCGAGGATGTGTTCGTGCAAGAAATTGGCCATGCCATGCGCCTTATGTGGATGCACTGGCTGGCCGAGTCCACCTTCGGGCATTCGGCACCAGAGCAGGTCGCAGCACAAATTCAGACCTGGCTGGAGCAAGCGCCCACCCGTTCGACAACGACCGAATTCCAAGTCGGCGTAGCACCAGGTGAGCGCGTCACCCTCTCGCAAGCCTACGATCGCCTGCAAAACCTGCTCGCCAAGGCCCAGCAAGACCACATCGCCAAAGCCATCCCCGTACAGGCAGACAACACCCTGCTGAGCAAATATTGGGTGGCCACCACCGAACTGGCGGAGCGCATTTTGTGCGCCAAACCACATGACCCTGTGGCCCTGACCGTACTGGCAGAGATTGAAAACGCCCACGGCCACCTGGAGTTTGGCCGGGTGTACCTCAAGGAGGCGCTGCAGGCGCTCACGCCACGGGAGCCCACTGAGCAACTCCTCGAACGCACCCGCTCATACGTGGATGCAACATTGGCCTACCTAGGGGAGCCCCCTGCTCCCAGGGACTGAAGGCAGCCCCAGCCAGGCACCGCCCGCCGTTCGGCGGGCGAGCGTCCAGGGCGCGGCTCCACCGAACCGCACCATGGCTAGCGTCGGCGCAAAAAACCCTGCGGCGCCACCGTTACCTGCAGACGTTGCTCCATCGCAGTGTCCACCTCGAACTCGGGGTGCGCCGGCAGCCACTGGCGCACCGCCGTCTTCGGGTTGTTGCCCACATCCCAGGGGCGGTCGGCAAAAAAGCCCGGGGGCATGTCGTCCACGAAGGTGTCGAACACCACGCAGTAGCTGCCGGACGAGACCAGCGGTGCGTAGGCGTCCAGCTCGGCCAGCACATGCTCGTGGGTGTGCATGGAATCGAGGAACACCAGCACGCGCCCATAGCCCTGGGCCACCTCGCGCACCTGCTGCACCACCTCGGGCGCCACCGACGAGCCCTGGATCATCTGGATGCGGCTGGCCATGGGGTGGGACTCGATGGCGGCGCGGTTGTGCGCGCGGATGTCGATGTCGATGCCCAGCACCTTGCGCCGGGACTGGCGCGGGTCGAGCGTGGCGCCAGTCTCGATGGCATCGCACATGTCCAGCAGGGCAAGCAGGGAGGCGCTGAGCACCAGCGAGCCGCCGTGGGCGATGCCGGTTTCGATGACCAGATCGGGACGCACGCGCCAGATCAAATCCTGCACGGCCCACATGTCCTGCGGGTACTGGATGACGGGGCGGCCCAGCCAGTCGAAGTTGTAGACGTATTTGTCCGCCATCGATTTTTGCAGCCACTGGCGTGACAGGCTGCGGAAATCCGAATCCCCGGCATAACGATCCAGGCGGTCTGTGCGCTCCTGCGCAAATTGCTGTTCAGCCAACGAAATAGACATGTCTGTACTCCCCATGGGATGACGGTGTGAATAGAAAACGGATCAGGGCTGCGCCTCTACCAGCTGCTGCAGCCCTTGCTGCAGCGTCAGCGTCGGATACCAGCCGGTAGCGCGCAGCCGACGGTTGTCGCCCGCCAACAAGACCGGGTCGTCAGGGCGCGCCGTGGCCAACTGCAGCACGGGCTGCGGATCGGCCTGGCACAGGTGCGCCAATTCACGCACCAGATCGCCGATCGGCACCGGCTGGGCCGAACAAATGTTGTAGCGACCGTCGCCCCCTTGCAGCAACAAGTGCACCAGAGCACGCGCCGCATCCTGCACCGGCAGCAGCCCCCGGTAAGACGCGGCATTGACGCCAAAGGGCGCAGCACGCCCCCGGAAAACCTCGATCAGCGACGGCAGCAGGCGCGGGCGGGCCTCACCCGGGCCGAATGGGAAAAAAAGATGCCCCCAGGCCAGGGAAATGCCCTCTGCGGCACACCACGCCTGGGCGAGGCGCCGGGTTGCATCCTTGGCGACACCATACAAACTGGTGGGCTGCAGCGGCGTACTGTCCTCGCGCAACCAGCCATGCGTCCAGTCGTACTCGGCGCAGGTGCCTGCCACGACCACGTGGCGCCCGCCCTGTGCGGCAAAGGCCTGGATCCAGCGCAAGCTGGCATCGACCCAGCGGATGTTCAGGGGTGAGGCCCAGTAATGCCCATGCTCGGTGTACCACGCAAGGTGTAGCAGATGGGTGACCCCTGTGCCGGCCAACGCACCCGCCATACCCGGTGCATCGAGAAGATCTACGGCACACCAAGGTACGCCCTCGGCACCGAGCGGACGACTGCGACCAAACAACACCACATCGCAACCGCACGCACGCAGCTGTGCCAGCACATGGCGCCCCACGAAGCCGTTGGCGCCTGTCAAGGCCACCCTCACGCCCACACCTCCACCCGAGGCACCGCCACGGCAAACCGCCCGCCCCAGCCGCGCACATACGCCAGCTGCGCAGCCACCTCCTGCCGCAAGTTCCACGGCAGGATCAGCACCACGTCGGGGCGCTCGCGCTGCAGGTGCGCCTCATCGACGATGGGGATGCGGCTGCCCGGCAGGGATTGGCCCTGCTTGGCAGGGTTGGCGTCCACCACGTAGGGCAGCAGATCGGGGCGCACGCCGGCAAAGTTGAGCAAGGTGTTCCCCTTGGCGGCGGCCCCGTAGGCGGCCACGGTTTGTCCCTGGGCCTGGCACTGCAATAAAAAAGTGAGCAGCTCGCGCTTGATGCGCAAGGCCTGGAGCTGAAAATCACTGTAAAACGCAGCACTGCACATGCCGGCCTGCGCCTCCGCCTCCAGCAACGCCTGCACGCGGGCCTCGCCTGCGGGCGTGGCCTGGGGGTGGGCGGCGGCATCGGCGCGGACGGCGAACACACGCAGGCTGCCGCCGTGGGTGGGCAGTTCCTGCACGTCGATCAGCTGTAGGCCGCTGGCGGCAAAAATGCGCTGCACGGCAGTGAGCGACAGGTACGAGTAATGCTCGTGGTAGGCGGTGTCGAACTGGCAGCCCTGCACCATGCGCAGCAGGTGCGGAAACTCGAACGTCGCCACGCCGGTGGGCTTGAGCAGGCGGGCAAAGCCGGCGACGAAGTCGTTGATGTCCGGCACATGGGCGAGCACGTTGTTGGCGGCGATCAGGTCGGCCTGGCGGCCTGCGGCGGCCAGTTCGTCTGCCAGGGCGACGCCAAAGAAGCGCTCGATGATCTCCAGCCCCTTGGCCCGCGCCGCCGCTGCCGTGCTGGCCGTGGGCTCGATGCCGTAGCAGGGGATGCCCGCCTGCTGCACGTACTGCAGCAGGTAGCCATCGTTGGCGGCGACCTCCACCACGCAGCTGTGCGGCCCCAGGGCCAGGCGGCTTTGCATCTGCGCCACGTACTGCCGCGCGTGCGCCAGCCAGGAGCTGGAGTAGGAGCTGAAGTAGGCGTAGCGGTCGGTGAACAGCGCCTCGCGCCCGGCATGGTCTTCGGTCTGTGCCAGCCAGCAGTGCTGGCACACCAGCACGCGCAGCGGGTACCACACCTCCGGTGCGTGCAGGGCCGCTGGACTCAGGTAGGCGTTGGACGGCGGGGCGCTGCCCAGGTCGAGCAAGGGCAGGGTCAGGGGCTGGGCGCAGTGGCGGCACTTCACAGGCAGAGTCCTTCAAACGCATCGGTCAGCCAGGCGTGGCCGGCATCGCGCGGCGAGAGTTCGGCCAGCGGCAGCGGCCAGGCAATTGCCAGGCGCGCGTCCTGCGGATGCAAACCCGCCTCGGCCGCCGGGGTGTAGGGGTGGGAGTGGCAGTAGAGCAGCTCGGCATCGGGCGTGAGCGCCTGGAAGCCGTGGGCAAAGCCCTGCGGGATGAGCAGGGCGCAGGCGTTGTCGGCGCTCAATTCCTCGGCGTGCCAGTGCAAAAAGGTGGGGGAGCCCGCGCGCAGGTCCACGGCCACGTCCCACACGGCGCCGCGCAGGCAGGAGACGAGTTTCATCTCGGCGTGCGGGGGCTGCTGGTAGTGCAGGCCGCGCACGCTGCCCGCCTGGCGCGTGAGGCTGTGGTTGATTTGGGCGATCGGCCCGCTCCAGCCGCAGGCGGCGAGTTCTTCGGCGCAGAACAGGCGCTCGAAAAATCCCCGCGCATCGGCCAGCGGCTGGCGCTGCACGCGCGTGAGGCCCGCCAGGGGCAAGGGGGTGCAGGTGAAGCGGCTCATGCGGTGCCTTGCGCGGCGTCTGGCGTGGCAGCTTCCCAGGCGGCCAGGTCGGCCAGGCACAGGGCGCGGGCGTTGGCCCCATCGGCCTGCGCGCGGTACCAGGCCATGGTGCGCTGCACGGCGGTTTCCAGGTGCCAGCGCGGCGCCACGCCCAGCGCCTGGCGGGCGTGTGCGGTTTCCAGCGCCAGCCAGCCGGCTTCGTGCGGGCCGTCACTCTTGTTTTGATAGCTTGTCACGCTTGCCTGGTAAGCGCCAGAGGCCATTTTGATCACATTCCCCACGCTGGCGGCTTCGTGCGGCAGCGGGCCGAAGTTGTAGGCCCCGGCCAAGGCGGGATCGGCCCACAGGTGCTCGGCCAGTTGCAGGTAGGCGGCCAGGGGCTCGATGACGTGCTGCCAGGGGCGGGTGGCGCCGGGGTGGCGCAGCTCCAGGGGGCGGCCGGCCTCCCAGGCGCGCACGGCGTCGGGGATGAGGCGATCGAGGGCCCAGTCGCCGCCGCCCATCACATTGCCGGCGCGGGCGCTGGCCACGGCGACCCCCTGCGCGAAGAGGAAGGCGTCGCGGTAGCTGGCGGTGACGAGTTCGCACGCCGCCTTGCTGGCGCTGTAGGGGTCGTGGCCGCCCAGGGGGTCGTCCTCGCGGTAGGGGTAGGGCCATTCGCGGTTGCGGTACACCTTGTCGGTGGTGACGACCACGGCCACACGGGCGTCAGACTGGCCACGCAGGGCGTCGAGCACATGGGCCGTGCCTTGCACGTTGGTGGCCCAGGTGGCCAGCGGCTCGGCGTAGCCGGTGCGCACCAGGGCCTGGGCGGCCAGATGCAGCACGATCTGCGGGCGGGTGTGCTGCACGATGGCGGCGACGGCCTGGGCGTCGCGGATGTCGCACCAGTGGCTGGCGTGCAGGCCATCGGCCACGCAGGCCAGGGTGAACAGGTTGGGGGTAGAGGTGGGCGCGAGGGACAGGCCGGTGACCTGCGCCCCCAGGCGCGTGAGCCACAGCGCCAGCCACGCGCCCTTGAAGCCGCTGTGGCCGGTGAGCAGCACGCGCTTGCCGCGCCAGAACGCAGGGTTCGGGTTGGGTGTGCTCATGCCCAGCATTTCCACGGCGCCTGGCCGGTCTGCCACAGCTCTTCGAGCTGGTTCTTCTCGCGCAGCGTGTCCATGGGTTGCCAGAAGCCCCGGTGCTCGAAGGCGCGCAGCTGGTCGCGTTGCGCCAGGGTCTCCATAGGCGCGGCCTCCCAGGGCGAATCGTCGCCGGCGATCAGGTCGATGACCTCGGGCTGCAGCACGAAGAAGCCGCCGTTGATCCAACCGCCGTCGCCGCGCGGCTTTTCCTCGAAGCCGGTGACGGCATCGCCCCGGCGCAGGAGCGCGCCGTAGCGCCCCGGCGGCTGCACTGCCGTGACGGTGGCGAGCTTGCCGTGCGCACGGTGAAAGGCGAATTGCGCGCCCATGTCCAGGTCGGCCACGCCGTCGCCGTAGGTAAAGCAGAAGGATTCGCCGGGCGCCAGGTACTCGCGCACGCGGCGCAGGCGCCCGCCGGTGAGCGTGTCGGCGCCGGTATCGACCAGGGTCACGCGCCAGGGCTCGGCGTGGCGGTGGTGCACTTCCATGCGGTTCTCGGCCATGTCGAAGGTGACGTCGGACATGTGCAGGAAGTAGTTGGCGAAGTATTCCTTGATGACGTAGCCCTTGTACCCCAGGCAGACGACGAAGTCGTTGACGCCGTGGGCGGAGTACATCTTCATGATGTGCCACAGGATGGGCCGCCCACCGATCTCGATCATCGGCTTGGGGCGCAGGTGCGATTCTTCGGAGATGCGGGTGCCTAACCCGCCGGCGAGCAGTACGGCTTTCATGGCGGCCAAGCATAGCCAGGGCCGGCACGGACAAAAGCCCCTGGGAGGCGCCAAAGGCGGCGCTTCTTGGACAATTGCCCCCTTTCGCCCACCCTGCTTGCCGGTTTAGAGTGGGCAGCTGTCTGCCACAATCGCACGCACTATGTTTCTCATCATCGGCTATCTGATCTGCTTCGGATGCATTTTTGGAGTGTTCGTCGCGCACGGCGGCAACGTCAAGGTGCTGCTGGAGGCCCTGCCTTTCGAGATGATCACCATCGGCGGTGGCGCGCTCGGCGCTTTCGTGGTGAACAACCAGCCCAAGGTGCTCAAGGCCACCATGGCGGCCCTACCCTCGGCGCTCAAGGGCAGCAAGTACACCAAGGCGCGTTACCTGGAGCTGATGTCGCTGCTGTACGACATTTTGCAAAAGGCGCGCAAGGAGGGGCTGATGGCGATCGAAGGTGACGTCGAGAGCCCCAAGGATTCGCCCCTGTTCCAAAAATACCCCGGCGTCGGTTCGGATCACCACGTGGTCGAGTTCATGACCGACTACCTGCGCATGATGGTTTCGGGCAACCTCAACGCGCACGAGATCGAGGCCCTGATGGACAGCGAGATCGAAACCCACCACCAGGAGGCACACGCCCCGGTGGCCGCCCTGACGCGCCTGGCCGGTGCGCTGCCGGCCTTCGGTATCGTGGCCGCCGTGCTGGGCGTGGTCAACACCATGGGTTCGGTGGGCCAGCCGCCGGCGGTGCTCGGCGGCATGATCGCCTCGGCCCTGGTCGGCACCTTCCTCGGCATTTTCCTCGCCTACGGCGTGGCCGAACCGCTGGCCGGCCTGCTGGAGCAAAAAGCCGAAGACGCCGCCAAGGAATTTGTCTGCATCAAAACCACGCTGCTGGCCAGTATGCAGGGCTACAACCCGGCCACGGCCATCGAGTTTGGCCGCAAAGTGCTGTTCTCCGACGTGCGCCCGGGCTTTCTCGAACTCGAATCGCACGTCAAGGGCAAGAGCTGACGCGCGCGTTGACGCTGACACGCCATGGCCGAGAAAAAACTCCAACCCATCATCATCAAGCGCGTCAAAAAGGGCGGCCATGCCGCCCATGGCGGCGCCTGGAAGATTGCCTACGCCGACTTCGTCACGGCCATGATGGCGTTCTTCCTGCTGATGTGGCTGCTGGGCTCCACCGCCAAGGGCGATTTGCAGGGCATTGCAGCGTACTTTGCCTCGCCGCTGAAGGTCTCGATGCAGGGCGGCGATGGCGCTGGCAGCAGCTCCAGCATCATCCCCGGCGGCGGCACCGACCTGTCGAAGGTGCACGGCCAGGTGCGCCGCTCCGACTCGGCCGAGAACACCGCGCGACGCATGGACATCAACTCGCGCGCCGAGCGTGCGCGCCAGGACGCACAGCGCATCAAGACGCTGCAGTCCAAGATCGACGCCATGATCTCGGGCAACCCCAAGCTCAACGAGTACCGCTCGCAGATCCGCATGGACGTCACGCCCGACGGCCTGCAGATCCAGATCGTGGACGAGCAAAACCGCCCCATGTTCGACAGCGGCAGCCCGCTGGTCAAGCCCTACATGCGCGATATCCTGCGCGAGATCGGCTCGGCCCTGGGCGGGGTGGAAAACCACATCAGCCTCGCCGGCCACACCGACGCCACCCCCTACGGCAACGGCGACAAGGGCTACAGCAACTGGGAGCTGTCGGCCGACCGCGCCAACGCCTCGCGCCGCGAGCTGGTGGCCGCCGGAATGCCCGACGACAAGCTGGTGCGCGTCGTCGGCCTGGCCGCGAGCGACCCGCTGGAGGCCAAGGAGCCGCGTGCCGCCGTCAACCGGCGCATCACCATCACGGTGCTCACGCGCGAGGCCGAGGAGCGCCTGTCGGGCCGCAACGCACCGCAAGTCACCATGGAACAACTGCAGACTGAAAAGCAGGACAATCCCCAAGCCGCCGCACAGCCGTAACCACTTGTCACCACGGCTGCGCCCATGAGAACATTGACCATAAATATTGACCGAAGGGATCCCTTGTGTCTGATCTCCGTTTTTTGATCGTTGACGATTTTTCCACCATGCGCCGCATCGTGCGCAACCTGCTCAAGGAAAGCGGCTTTACCGAGGCCGACGAGGCCGAGGACGGGGTCGCTGCGTTGAACAAGCTGCGCAACAGCAAATTCGACTTTGTGGTTTCTGACATCAACATGCCGAACATGAACGGCTTTCAGCTGCTCGCCGAGATCAAGGGCGACGAAAAGCTCAAGCACCTGCCGGTGCTGATGGTGACGGCCGAAGCGCGCAAGGAAGACATCGTCATGGCCGCCCAGGGCGGCGCCGCCGGCTACATCGTCAAGCCCTTCACCAAGGCCACGCTGGAAGAGAAGGTCACCCTGATCCTCAAAAAACTGGGGATGTAAGGCCATGGACGAGAGCCCGCACACGCCGCCCGGCAGCGGCGCCGAGGTACACCAAAAAATCGGCCTGCTCACGCGCCAGCTGCACAACGCCCTCAACGAGCTGGGCTACGCCGAACAACTGCGCGGCAGCGCCGGCGAGCTGCCCGATGCGCAAAGCCGCCTGTCCTACATCGCCCGCCTGACGGGCGAGGCGGCCGAGAAGGTGCTGTACCGCGTCGAGCAGGCCAAGGCGCAGCACGAGCACATGGGCGCCGAAACCCAGCGCGTACTCGCAGCCCTGGTCAAAGACCCCGTGGCGGCAGTGGCCAAGGGCGAAATCTACAACCACCTGGTTGAAATGGGGCAGGTGACGCAGGCCGCCGACGAGCACCTGACCGAGATCATGATGGCGCAGGACTTTCACGACCTCACCGGCCAGGTGATTGCGCGCGTCGTCAACCTGGCCTCGACCATCGAGCAACAGCTGGTGCAGCTGCTGGTGCAGACGGCACCAGCGGGCACCCCCGCCATCCAGCCAGCGGCGCCCGTGCAGGAGCGCCTGTCGGGCCCGGTGGTCGATCCCGCGCACACGCCCGACGTCGTCACCGACCAATCGCAAGTGGACGATCTACTGGCCAGTCTCGGTTTTTAAACCGATTGCGCCTGCCCACCAAGGCCGAATAGCCGCCCATCCGGGGCGCTATTCGGCCTTTAGTTTTTGCACTGCGTCACGACAATGGCCTGACCCTCAGTGCCCCCGCCATGGACTCCAGCCAAGACAAGAACCTACCCGCCACCGAGCGCAAGCTGCAAAAGGCCCGCGACGACGGCCAGGCAGCGCGCTCGCGCGATCTGTCGCACCTGGCGGTGCTGGGCATGGGCGCGGCCGCCACCCTGGTGCTGGCGCAGCCGCTGGTCGAGCACCTGCAGGCGGCGCTGGCGCAGCAGCTGCACTTCAACGCGGCCACGGTGCAGGCACCGCATTCCATGCTCGAACGCCTGCGTGCCATGGTGTTCGTCGGCATGGCCGCCAGCCTGGTGTTCGCCCTGCTCACGAGCACGGCGGTAGTGGCCAGCGCCGTCATGTCCGGCGGCTGGATCTGGAGCCTCAAGCCCATCAGCCCGCAGTTCAACCGCCTGAACCCGCTGCAGGGCCTGGCGAACCTGTTTTCCAAGCAGCAGCTGACCAACGTCGCCAAGATGGTGCTGCTGACGGCGCTGCTGACCTTCGTCGCCTGGAGGTACTTTGACAGCGGTATCGAGCGCGTGACGCGCATGGCGCTGCAGCCCTCCCAGCTGGCGTTAACCGAGGTGGGGCAGTGGCTCACCCTGGGCCTGGCGCTGCTGCTGCTGGTGGTGTTCCTGGTGGCGCTGCTGGACGTGCCGCTGCAGATCTTCCTCTTCAAGTCGCGCCTGAAAATGAGCCACGAGGAAGTCAAGCAGGAGCACAAGGAGGCCGAGGGCAACCCGCAGATCAAGGGCAAGATCCGCCAGAAGCAGCGCGAGATTGCCGACCGCGCCAGCGTCGCCAACGTGCCGAAGGCGGATTTCGTCGTCATGAACCCAACCCACTACGCCGTGGCCCTGCGCTACGACGAGCAGAGCATGAACGCGCCGCAGGTCATCGCCAAGGGCACCGACCTGATCGCCTTCAAGATCCGCGACCTGGCCCAGCAGCACACCGTGCCGGTGCTGCAATCGCCCATGCTCGCGCGTGCGCTCTACGCCCACGCCGAGCTGGAGCAGCCCATTCCCGCCCAGCTCTACGCTGCCGTGGCGCAGGTGCTGGCCTATGTCTACCGCCTCAAGGCCGCCCTGCGCGGCGAAGGCCGGATGCCCGAGGAGCTGCCCGAGCCCTTCGTGCCGCCCGAGCTCGACCCCCTGCAGCGCACCACCGGAGCTAGCGCATGAACAACGCCGCCAATACCCTGCGCCAGTGGGCAGGCAGCAACGGCGCCATGCTGCAGGGGCTGTCGGCCCCGCTGCTGGTCGTTGCCATCCTGGCGCTGATGGTGCTGCCCATTCCGGCCTGGCTGCTCGATACTTTTTTCACGCTGAACATCGCCGTGGCGCTGATGTTGATGAGCAAAATCAAAATGCCGGCAACGGCGTCGCCGCGCACGAACTTGCTCGCGCCGTCCATGGAGCCGAAGAAGTTGGCCTCCTCCTGCACCTCGGCGCGGCGGCGCTTGGCCTCGTCCTCGTTGATGAGGCC
>JAJTBK010000129.1 GCA_021286965.1 Comamonadaceae bacterium
CGAGGGCGAATTGGTGTTCTGGTACATCACGTCCACACCGCCGTTGATGAGCGACGTGGCAGCCTCGGCCTCCTTGGGCGGGCTGAACCATTCGTTGACCCACACCACCTTGGCCTTGATCGTCGGATCGACGCTCTGCGCACCCAGCACAAAGCTGTTGATGTTGCGCACCACCTCAGGAATCGGCACCGAGGCGACGACGCCGATGGTCTTGGTCTTGCTCATGCCGCCGGCGACGATGCCCGCCAGGTAGGCGCCTTCAAACGTCTTGGTGTCGTAGGTGGCCACATTGGGCGCCTGCTTGTAGCCGGTGGCGTGCTCGAACTTCACGTCCTTCAGGTCCGCGGCCACCTTCTGCACGAATTCCTGGTAGCCAAAGCTGGTGGCAAAAATCAGCTGCTTGCCCTGGCTGGCCATGTCGCGCAGCACGCGCTCGGCGTCGGCGCTCTCGGGCACGCTCTCGACGAAGGCCGTCTCGATCTGGTCGCCAAATTTCTCCTGGATGGCACGCCGGCCGAGCTCATGCTGGTAGGTCCAGCCACCATCGCCGATCGGGCTGACGTAAACGAAGCCGACCTGGAGCTTGCCAGCGGGCGCCGCCGCTGCGGCCGGTGCAGTGGCGGGCGCCGGCGCCTCTTCTTTCTTGCTACAGCCAGCCAGGGTGGCGAGGGCGAGGGCGGACAGGGCCGCCGTCTGGAGCAGGGTACGTGGGTTCATGGGATAAGCAAACAACAAGAAAAATCAATGGCCGGGATGGAAGGGCTGGCCCAGCGAGGCCGGCATGTTCGCACGAATCCAGGCCGGATTGCGCGAGATCAGAACCAGCACCAGGATGGTCGCCAGGTACGGCAGCATGGACAGCAGCTGGCTCGCCAGCTCCACCCCCGTGGCCTGCAGGTGAAACTGCAGCATGGTGACGCCGCCAAACAAATACGCCCCCAGCAGCACACGCGCCGGGCGCCAGGTGGCAAAGGTGGTCAGGGCCAGGGCAATCCAGCCGCGCCCGGCGACCATGCCCTCGACCCACAGCGGCGTGTACACGGTGGAGACGTAGGCCCCCGCCAGGCCGCACAGCGCACCGCCGGCCACCACCGCCAGCAGCCGGATGCGCCGCACCGGATAGCCCAGGGCGTGCGCCGCCTGCGGCGACTCGCCGACCGAACGTAATACCAGCCCGGCGCGCGTGTGGTACAGAAAGCCCACCAGCAGCGCCGCCAGCAGCACCGTGCCGTAGACCAGCGGGTGCAGGCGAAACAGCGCCGGCCCCAGCACCGGAATATCGCCCAGCAGCGGCAGGGCAAAGCTGGGCGATGTCGGCAGCTTGGCCTGCACGTAGCCCAGGCCGGCAAAGGCGGAAAACCCCACGCCAAAGAGCGACAGTGCCAAGCCGGTGGCGTACTGGTTGGTGCCCAGCCAGATCACCAGCAGGCCCAGCAGCGCCGCCAGCAGTGCCCCGGCCGCCATGCCGGCGAGCAGCCCCAGGGCGAAGCTGCCGGTGTGCACCACGGTGGCAAAGCCGGCGACGGCGGCGCACAGCATCATGCCCTCGGCGCCGAGGTTGACGATGCCGGCTTTTTCGTTGATCAACAGGCCCAGCGCCGCCAGCGCCAGCACCGTGCCGGCGCTGAGCGTGGCGCCCAGCAGCAATGCGTACGATTCCATCAATGCGCCTCCTTGCGCGCAGCCGCCCAGCGCAGGCGGTAGGCCACCAGGGTGTCGCAGGCCAGCAGCGTGAACAGCAGCAGCCCCTGGAACACGCCCGTGAGGGCCTTGGGCAGCCCCAGGCGCGATTGCGCCAGCTCACCGCCGATATAAAACATGCTCATCAAGAGCGCCGACAGCACCATGCCCACCGGGTGCAGGCGCCCGACGAAGGCGACGATGATGGCGGCAAAGCCGTAGCCCGCCGGCACGTAGGGCGTGAGCTGGCCAATGGGCCCGGCCACCTCCAGCGCCCCGGCCAGGCCGGCGGCGCCACCCGAGATCAAGAGCGCCACCCAGAGCGCGCGGCGCGAGGAAAAGCCCGCATAGCGCGCCGCTGCCGGCGCCAGCCCCCCGACCTGCAGCGCAAAGCCGGCGCGGGTGCGGAACAAGAACACCCACAGCGCCGCTGCTGCCGCCAGCGCCAGCGGCAGGCCGATGGTGACGCGCGAGCCGGCAAACAGCTTGGGCATCTGCGTCACGCGCTCGAACATCTTGGTCTGCGGAAAGTTGTAGCCCATCGGGTCCTTCCAGGGCCCGTACACCAGGTAGCTCAGCAGCAGCGTGGCCACGTACACCAGCATCAGGCTGACCAAAATTTCGTTGGCGTTGAAGCGGTCGCGCAGCAGCGCCGTGATGCCCGCCCAGGCCATGCCGCCAAGCACCCCGGCGCACAAAATTACCGGCACGATCCAGGGCCCGGTGCCCTTGTCTGCCAGCAGGGCGACGCCGCCGGCGGCCACAGCGCCGAGGACGAACTGGCCCTCGGCGCCAATGTTCCAGACGTTGGAGCGAAAGCACACCGCCAGCCCCAGCGCAATGAGCAGCAGCGGCGTCGCCTTGACGGCCAGCTCGCCCAGGGCATAAGGGGTTTTGATGGGTTCCCAGAAAAACACCTGCAGGCCGCGCAGCGGGTCTTTGCCCAGCAGCAGGAACAGCGCCACGCCGATCAGTACCGTGATGGCCAGCGCCAGCACTGGCGCACCGTAGGACCACAGGCGCGAGGGCGCGGGCCGCGCTTCAAGCTTGAACATCGGCCGCCTCCTGCGCTTGCAGCGCGCCCAGGTGCGCCTGCACGTCGGCGTGCCACAGGCCGCTCATCCATTCGCCAATGCGCTCGACGCTGGCGTCGGCACGGGGCACGGAAGGCGAGAGGTGGCCCTTGGCCAGCACATACAGGCGGTCACTCATTTCAAACAATTCGTCCAATTCTTCACTGAGCACCAGCACCGCGCAGCCCTGGTCACGCAGGGCCAGGATGGCGCCACGGATTTGTGCTGCCGCGCCCACGTCCACGCCCCAGGTCGGCTGGCTGACGATGAGCAGTTTCGGGCCGGCGTCGATTTCGCGGCCCATGATGAATTTCTGCAAGTTGCCGCCCGAGAGCGACTGCGCCGGCGCATCCGGCCCGCCGGCCTTGACGCCAAAGCGCTCGATGATGCTGCGCGCCTGCGCCCGCAGCGCGCCCAGGCGAATCCAGCCGCCCGCGCCGAGCGCATCCTCGCGCGTGAGCAGCAGGTTGTGCGCCAGCCCCAGGCTGGGCACGGCGCCGCGCCCGAGGCGCTCCTCGGGCACGAAGTGCAGGCCCAGCGCACGCCGCTGGCCTGCACCCAGGCGCCCGGCAGCGACCATGCCCTGGGGGCCGCGAATTTGCACCATGGCGGGCGCCGCACGCCGGTCCTCGCCCGAGAGGGCGTACAGCAGCTCTTTTTGCCCATTGCCCGAGACACCGGCAATGCCCACCACCTCGCCGGCGCAGACCTGCAGCTGCAGGTCGATCAGATCGACGCCAAAGGCATCGCCGCGCGCCAGGCTCAGGCCCTGCACGCTGAGCACCGGCGCGCCCGCCTGCGCCGCACGCGGCACATGCACCGGCGGCTCGGCGCCGATCATCAGGCGCGAGAGCGAGGCGTTGCTCTCCTGGCGCGGGTCGCACACGCCCGTCACCCGGCCGGCGCGCACCACCGTGCAGGCGCTGCACAGGGCGCGGATTTCGTGCAGCTTGTGGCTGATGTAGAGAATGGAGCAGCCCTCGCGCGCGAGCTGCTGCAGCACGATAAAGAGCTTTTCCACCGCCTGCGGCGTCAGCACCGAAGTCGGTTCGTCCAGAATCAAAAGGCGCGGGTTGGTCAGCAGGGCGCGGATGATTTCCACACGCTGCATCTCGCCCACCGAGAGCGTGTGCACCGGGCGCAGGGGGTCGATGTCCAGGCCGTATTCGCTGGCCTTGTCGGCAATGCGGCGCGTGACCTCGGGCAGGCTGTGCGTGCGGTCGAGCCCGAGCCAGACGTTCTCGGCCACGGTCAGGGTGTCGAACAGGCTGAAATGCTGAAACACCATGGCGATGCCCAGCGAGCGCGCCTCCTGCGGGTTGCGAATGTGCACGGCGCGGCCATCGACGCGCACCTGGCCTTCATCGGGCTTGACGGCGCCGTAGATGATTTTCATCAGCGTCGATTTACCGGCCCCGTTCTCGCCCAGCACGGCGTGAATCTCCCCGGCGCGCACGGCCAGGTCGATGCCGTCGTTGGCGACCACGGCGGGGTAGCGCTTGGTAATGCCCGTCAACTGCAGGCGCAGCGCCGCTGGCGCCGTTGCAGCGCCAGCGGCAGGGTGGTCAGAAAAATGCATGGCGCGGATTGTCTCTCAAAATCGCCAATCCCCAGGATTAAAAAGGGTGCTAGCGCTTATTCCATGCGCGCTAGCAGCTATTATTTTAATAGCTACCAGCACAGGCTTTGGAACCCTTGTCAGCCCTGCACCACCCGGTTGCGCCCGGCGCGCTTGGCGCTGCAGCAGGCCATGTCGGCGGCGTGCAGCAGCTCGGCCACGCTGGCAAAGCCGGCATCCAGACGCACCAAGCCGATGCTGGCACTCAGGGTGAAGCTGCGCCCCTGGTAGCGCGGCTCCCAGGCCTGCAGCGCCGCGCGCAGCTCCTCGGCCAGGGCCAGGCCGCGTGCGACCGTGCAACCCGGCAGCACGAGGGCAAACTCATCGCCACCCAGGCGCGCCGCCCAGCCCAGGGCGCGCACCTGGGTCTGCAGGAAATTGCCCACCTGGCGCAGCAGGTCGTTGCCGGCTTCGTGCCCAGCCTCATCGTTGATGACGGCAAAGTGATCCAGGTCGAGGAACAGCAGCACCCCGCCTTCTTCTTGTGGCCCGGGCTGTGCCTGGTACTGCGCCAGCAGCGGCTGCAGACGCTGCTCCAGCAGTTGGCGGTTGGGCAGCTGCGTCAGCGCATCGTGCCCGGCCTGCCAGTCCTGCTGGCGCTGCGCCTGGCGCTCGGCCGTCATGTCTTCGAGCAGCCAGAGCGAGCCCGCGCCATCGTGCAAGGCCCCGAGTACGTGGGCCTGCACCCGCACCCAGACGGCGCCACCATCCTGGCGCAGCAGGCACAGCTCGCCCCGGAAGGCACCATGCGCCTGGAACGCCTGGCCGACCTGGCGCGTCAGGCGCTCATAGTCGGTCACCGAGGCGTGCAACACCCCGACGTGCCGGCCCTGCAGCGCCTCACGCCGCGCTCCCAGCATCTGGCAGGCCTGGCGGTTGAGCAGCGCCAGGCGCCCGGCACGGGTGATGACGATACCCAGCGGCGCGTGTTCGAGCACCGCCTGGAACTGGCGCTGCTGCTGCGCCAGCTGCGTGCGCAGGCTGGTGCGTTGTGCGCCCAGCTGGCGCAGCACCTGCACCAGCGCATTCACCTCGCCGCGCGCCTGCGGCCAGGGCTCCAGGGTGGCGGGATCGGCCTGCAACAGCTGCGGCGCCCGGTGGCGCAGCAGCGCCAGCGGCTGCGCCAGCCAGGCCAGCAACAGCAGCAGGCCCAGGGCCAGCAGTAGCAGCCAGGCGGCCACCTGCCCCAGCCAGCCCCCTTGCAGCAGCGGCGCCGGTGCTGGACTCACGCGCGCCACCCACCACTGCGGCAGCGGCATTCCGGCCAGGCTGACGAGCAGGCCGGGCGCCTGCCAGTGGCGCACGCCCTCGGTCACTGGCTGCGCCGGGGTCAGCCAGTGGTCCTGCGCTGCGCCCAGGCCGGGCTCGTCGCGCACATCGCCCAGCAGGCGTGCCGGGTCGGGGTGGGCCAGCAGAGTGCCGTCGCGCGTGAACACCAGCAACCGGGCCTCGGCCTGCAGCGGCAGCGCCAGGGCCGGCGGCAGCAGGGCCGGCAGGCGCAGGCTGCCGCCGAGGACGGCGAACAGGCTGCCATCCTCGCGCCGCAGCGGCATGGTCAGCAACAGGCGCGCCTCGCTGCCCGTACCAGCGAGGGGGCCGCTGACCAGGGGTTTGCCATCGGCCAGGGCGCGGCGCAGGCCGTCGCGCTCGGCCGGCTCCAGGCTGTCGGCCGGCTGCACGCGGCCATGGCGCAGGTAGAGGCTGACCTCACCATGGCTGCGCGCGAGCAGCAGGCTGTCGAACCAGCGGGCCGCCGGCACACCCTGTTCCAGCCATTGTTGCACCAGCGCCGGCGATTCCAGCAGGGCCGGGGTGATGCCGCTGGCCGCAAAGGCCAGCAGGCGCTGGTTTTGCTCGATCTTGCCGGCCAGCAGGCGCGCCAGCATTTCCACCTCGGCATCCTGCTGCGCCGTCTGGCGCTGCTGCTGCCCCGGGCCAAGGGCTCGCACCGCCAGCCAGGCCGTACCGGCGCCGCCGAGCCACAGCGCCAGCACCGCCAGCAGCATCAGCGTCGCCACCAGCGGGCCGGGAGCCCACCAAAAACCGGTGTGGCCGGGTACAGTGCAGCGGGCGCGCCGCTTCACTGCAGCCCCTTGGGCGTGGCGCGGACAGGAGAGAATGAGGACATGGCGACACTGCAAGCCAGAATGGTGATGCAGGCCAATATACGCAGCGCCAGCGCCCCAGCCATTGGGGTGCACCCCTGCCACGGGAGGCAGGAAAACCCTGCCCGCAGGACAGCCTCAGCCGCCGGCGACGAGCTGCAGCGCGCGCGGCTGGGGCAGGTTCAGGACGTTGCCGGTGCCGGCGATCAAGCCGTGCTCGCGCAACTGGCGCAGCACGCGCGAGAAGGTTTCCGGGGCAATGCCCAGTTGCGCCGCAATCATGCGCTTGCGCTGGTGCAGGGTCACGCGCAGCGCGCCGCTACCGTCGTTTTGCGCATGGCGCAGCAACCACTGGGCGCAGCGTGCCTCGGCATCTTGCGCCAGGCGGCTGACGGCCAGCTCGGTCTGCTGGCAGTAGCCAGCGGCCATGTCACGCAGCAGGCTTTGCACCGAGTCGGGCAACACAGCAAAGCCGCGCAAAAAAGTCGCACGCGGCACGCTGCGGTAGTGCACCACGCCGTCGGCCACCATGTCTACGGCGCAGGGCAGATCCAGCAGCGCAGGCGCCGCGTCCAGCCAGGCCGGGCCTTCGACCACGCCCAGCTGGTGGCGCAGCTGCTCGCCCTCGCGCACGCCGAGCAGCACGCGGCCGCTATCGAGGTGCAAGACCGAGGTCGGACGCTGGTTGCGGGCGCGCAACACGCCACCAGGCGCCGCCACTTCGGCCTGGGCAGAGGGGTCGAAAGTCGGAGTCAAAAACATAGCCCGGACTGTGCCGGCCTCTGGGCGGCGCGGTTTTGAGGCATATCAATAAAACCCCTGCACCGCCATCAACAATAAAAAAAGGCTAGCAATTTCCCGCACGCACCAAGGAGGGCCGGTGTGCAGCCAACCTTCGATAGACTCCGCCCACACCATGCCGATTCTTTGCCGTTTGTCCCCCATCGCCATCCGCCCCCTGCTCGCCAGCCTGGCCTGCACCTTGGCACTCGCCGCCTGCCAGAATGTGCCGCCCACCACCCCGGTGGCGGCCGCGCCAGCCGCCGCCAGCAGCGCCTACCGCCAGGCGGCGGCGCACCACCTGTACCAGCGCTACGCTGACCGCATCTACCCCGGGCCGCTGCCGCCCGAGCTCTACGCCGTGGGCGTGCTGGCGCTGGACATCGACCGCCAAGGCCGGGTGCAGCAGCTGCAGTGGCTGCGTGCGCCGGAACACGCGCCCGAGGTCGTGGCCGAGATCGAAACCCTGGCACGCGCCGCCGCGCCCTACCCGGCAGCGCCCGCTGGCGCCCGCTATACCGAAGTCTGGCTCTGGGACGAGTCCGGGCGCTTTCAGCTCGACACCCTGACCGAGGGCCAGCTGCCGGCGTTAGCGCAGTAGGGAATTTAAAAAGTCAGCAGCCCGGCCTGCACATGGCCGAGCACGATCATCGCCACCTGCAGCAGCACCAGCGCCAGCAGCGGCGACAGGTCGATACCGCCAACGCGCGGCAGCAGGCGGCGCAATGGGCGCAGCAGCGGTTCGGCCAGGCGGGCGATGACATCGCTCAGCGGTGAGCGCGCCGGCACCCAGGACAGCAGGGCATAGATCAGGAACAGCCCGGTCAGCGCCGTGAGTGCCACACGCACCAGGCCGAGCAAGGCCAGCAGCGGCACCCACAGCAGCGGCCCGGCAGCGCCCAGCAGCAGCCACAGCAACAGGTACTGCAGCAGCTGCAGCAGCAGCGCCGCCAGCAGGCTGGAAGTATCGAGCCGCCCCAGGGGCACGATCACGCGGCGCAGCGGCAGCACCAGCCAGTCCGACAGGGCAAACACCAGCTGCCCCAGCGGGTTGGCAAAGCCGATGCGCTGCTGCTGCATATACAGGCGCAGCAGGCAGGCGCCCGTGAACAGGCCGCCGGCGACGTCGAGCAAGAAGGTCAAAATTTGGTAGAGCATGAGCAGGCGGCGCCGGGGGCTAGTACAGCCGTGGGATGATAGCGGCCAGGTACTACTCCATGGCATTTCCTCTGACTCTCTCCGGCCTGCCGCTGTTTCCGCTGCACACGGTTTTATTTCCGGGCGGCCTGCTGCCGCTGCGCGTCTTTGAAGTGCGCTACCTCGACATGGTGCGCAAATGCCAGCAGGCGGGCGCACCCTTTGGCGTCGTCGCCCTGACCAGCGGGCAGGAGGTACGCCAGGCTGGCGCCGTGCCCGAGCAGTTCGCCAGCACCGGCACCCTGGCGTGCATCGAGCAGCTGCAGGCCCCCCAACCCGGCCTGCTGACGCTGCAGGTACGCGGCAGCGCGCGCTTTGCCATCCGCCAGCCCCACCGCCTGGCGCACGGCCTGTGGGTGGCCGACGTGGAACAACTCGGCGACGATCCCGGCGTGCCCGTGCCGCCCGAGCTGCGCGCCATTGCCCAGGCCCTGGCGCAGGTGCTCGCGCGCCTGCACGACCAGGGGCGCACACCGGCGCAGGCCCCGCCCACGGCGGCGCAATTGGGCGACTGCGGCTGGGTCGCCAACCGCTGGTGCGAGCTGCTGCCGGCGCCCCTGGCGCTCAAGCAGCAGCTCATGGCGCTGCAAAACCCGCTGCTGCGCCTGGAGCTGGTGGGCGACGTGCTCGACCGCACCGGCATTGCCACCTGATCCTTAAAATAGACGGTTTTTCTGCCCCAACCGGCCCGCACCCTGGGCCCCAAGCCTTTATGTCCGACCTCCAAAACGCCAGCCCCGCCCCCGCGCAAGACGACAACCAACTCATCGCCGAGCGCCGCGAGAAACTCAAGGCGTTGCGCGAGCAACAGGCGCAAAGCGGGGGCGTGACCTTTCCCAACGACTTCAAGCCCGCGCACCGCGCTGCCGCCCTGCAGGCGCAGCACGAGGCGAGCAGCGCCGAAGCCCTCGAAACCACGCCCGTGCCGGTCAGCGTCGCCGGCCGCATGATGCTCAAGCGCGTCATGGGCAAGGCCAGCTTTGCCACGCTGCAAGACGCCACGGGCCGCATCCAGCTCTACGTCACGCGCGACGCGCTCGGCGAGGAGCTGTACGGCGCCTTCAAGCACTGGGACCTGGGCGACATCCTCGGCGCCGAAGGCACGCTGATGAAGACCAAGACCGGCGAGCTCTCGATCAAGGTGACTGCGCTGCGCCTCTTGACCAAGAGCCTGCGCCCCATGCCCGACAAGTTCCACGGCATGGCCGACCAGGAGATGAAGTACCGC
>JAJTBK010000179.1 GCA_021286965.1 Comamonadaceae bacterium
GGCCATGGCCTTGGTGTGGGTCGGGCCGTAGGAGATGTGGCGTGCGTATTCGGCCTGGGCATCGGGCGAGCTGGCCAGGGCGATGAACTTCATGGCCGCTTCCTTGTTGGCACCGCCCTTGGGCATGACCCAGAAGTCCAGGTCGTAGATGCCGCCGGTCCAGGTGATCTTGAGGTTCTGGCCCTCGCGCTGGGCGGCGTCGATGCGGCCGCTGAAGGCGGTGGTCATGGCCACGTCACCCGCCACGAGGAACTGCGGGGGCAGGGCGCCGGCTTCCCACCACTGGATGTGGGGCTTGAGTTCGCCCAGCTTCTTGAAGGCGCGGTCGGCGCCGTCCTTGGTGCCCAGCACCTTGTACACGTCGGCGGCCTTCACGCCGTCGGCCATGAGCGCGAATTCGAGGTTGTAGCGCGCGCCATTGAGCATGCCGCGCTTGCTGGGGAATTTCTTCACGTCCCAGAAATCGGCCCAGCCGGTGGGGGCGTTCTTGAGCTTGTCGCCGTGGTAGGCCAATACGGTGGACCAAACGAAGGCGCCCACGCCGCATTCATGCACGGCGGCGGGCAGGTAGTCGGACTTGCTGCCCAGCTTGCTCCAGTCCAGGCGTTCGAACAGGCCTTCATCGCAGCCGCGGCTGATGTCCGGGCCCTCGACCTCGACCACGTCCCAGGTCACCTTCTTGGCCTCGACCATGGCCTTGATGCGGGCTTGTTCACCGTTGTATTCCACGGTGGTGATCTTGGTGCCAGTGGATTTTTCGTAGGCCTCGACAAAGGCCTTCTTCTGCGCCGCGCCGTTGGCGCCGCCGAAGTTCACCACGGTGATGCCCTGCTGGGCCAGGGCCGGGCCAGCCAGCACGGCGGCTGCGGCCAGCACCAGGGTGCGAAGGGGGAAATGTTGCATGGTTGTCTCCTTGGTTGGTTGTGAATGCAAAAAGGGAAATCAGAGGTACACGCGCATGTGCTGCGGGGGTGCATGCAGGTGGACGCGGTGGCCGGGGGTGGGCACGGCGCTGTGGCCCAGCGCGAGCTTGACCATGACCTCGGCCTCGCTGGGCAGCTTGCAGCGCAGGCGCAGGTGGTCGCCGAAGTAGATGATGTCCATCACCGTGCCGCTCACGGTGTTGGGCCGTGCGGCCTCGGCCAGTTCGATGCGCTCGGGACGCACGCTGCACTGCACGGCATCGCCCACGCCGGCGCGGTTGACGTTGATGCCTTGCAGCCGCTCGCCGCTGGGCAGCACCACGTCGCAGGTGTCGCCGTCGGTGGCGTGCACCTTGGCCTGCAGCACGGCGTTGTCGCCCACAAAATTGGCCACAAAGCGGTTGACCGGGGTTTCGTAAAGCCGGTCCACGCGGTCGATCTGCTGGATGCGTCCGTCGTTGAACACGGCCACGCGGTCGGACATGGTCAGCGCCTCGGCCTGGTCGTGCGTGACATAGACAAAGGTCACGCCCAGGCGGCGGTGCAGGGCCTTGAGCTCGATCTGCGTGTGCTCGCGCAGTTGCTTGTCGAGCGCGCCCAGCGGCTCGTCCATCAGCACGAGCTGGGGGTCGAACACCAGGGCACGCGCCAAGGCCACGCGCTGCTGCTGCCCGCCCGACATCTGCGCCGGGTAGCGCATGCCCATGGTGTCCATCTGCACCATCTCCAGCGCCCGCTTGACCTTGGCTTCCAGTTCGGCGCGGGGGAGCTTGCGCACATGCAATGGGTAGGCGATGTTCTCGGCCACCGTCATGTGCGGGAACAGGGCGTAGTTCTGGAACACCATGCCGAAGTTGCGCTTGTGCGGTGGCGTGCGCGTGATGGGCTGGCCATTCAGGCAGATCTCGCCTGCGGTCGGGGACTCGAAACCGGCGAGCATCATCAGCGTGGTGGTCTTGCCCG
>JAJTBK010000194.1 GCA_021286965.1 Comamonadaceae bacterium
GCGCCATGGATCTGGTGGCGGGCGTCAAGCGCGTGATCGTGCTCATGGAGCACGTGGCCAAGAAGAAGGATGGCACCACCGACCTGAAGATCCTGCCCGCCTGCACGCTGCCGCTGACCGGCGTGGGCGTGGTCAACCGCATCATCACCGACCTGGGCGTGATGGACGTCACGCCCGAGGGCCTGCAGCTCGTCGAGCTGGCGCCGGATGTGACGTTTGAAGAAATTCAGAGCAAGACTGGCGTGCCGCTGCAGCGCTGAGTTTTTCGGCAGATAAAAAAATGGCCCGCTGCGTGCGGGCCGTTTTTTTGGAGATTTTTTCGGATTTTCTAGGGGCTGTTTACCAGAACTTCCACCAGGGGTTGTCCTTGGCCTTGAAGCCGCTTTGCATGTAGGCGCTTTGCGGGTACGAGGCCTGCATCACGCGCTGGGCGTCGTCGCGCAGCTGGGTCATGCCCAGCGCGTCGTAGGAGCGGATCAGGATGTACAGCGCCTCCTCGGTGGCGGGCACGTTCTGGTAGTCGGCAATCGCCTGCTGCGCCCGCGCCACGGCAGCGACGTAGGCGCCGCGCTCGTAGTAGTAGCGCGCCACGTGCACCTCGTACTGCGCCAGGGCGTTGACGATGTAGGTCATGCGCTGGCGTGCATCGGCGGCGTAGCGCGAATCGGGAAAACGCGTGGACAGCTCGCGAAACGACTCGTAGGAGTCCTTGGCCGCCTTCTGGTCGCGCTCGGACAGATCCTGGCGCGAGATCCAGGAGAACATGCCCAGGTTGTCGTTGAAGTTGACCAGGCCCTTGAGGTAGAGCGCGTAGTCGGTCGCCGGGCTCGCTGGGTGCAGCTTCAGGAAGCGGTCGAGCGTGGCCAGGGCCTGGGCTTTTTCGCCGCCCTTGTACTGGGCGTAGGCTTTTTCCAGCTGCGCCTGCTGCGCCAGCGGCGTGCCGGCGGCGCGGCCTTCGAGTTTTTCAAACAGCGGCACGGCCTTGTCGTAGGCGCCGCCGTTCATCTCGTCGCGCGCCTCGGCATAAATCTTGTCGGGGCTCCAGCCGGCGGTCTTATCCTCGTTGCTGCTCGCGCAACCCGCGATCAGGCCGGCGGCCAGCAGGGCCGTGAAGGCTGAGGAAAAGGGCAGGGGGGCACGCAGCATGGTGGGCAGCTTTCTGGCGAAGGGACAAACGGGCCATTGTAGCGGCCTGCCGTGTCGGCTTTGTGGGGGAATGCGGGCCCCAGCCCGGGAACGGGGGCGGGTTTTTTTAGAATGCCGGGATGTTTGTACACCTGCGCCTGCACACCGAATTTTCCGTCGTTGACGGCATCACCCGCATCGACGAACTGGCCCGCGCCGCCAGCCGCGACCAGCAGCCGGCGATGGCGATTACGGATCTGAACAACCTCTTTGGCGCCATCAAGTTTTACAAGGAAAGCCGGGGCAAGGGCGTCAAGCCGGTGCTGGGGGCGGAGATTTTTTTGGAAGACGCGGGCGGCGGCGCGCCCACGCGCATCCTGTTGCTGGTGCAAAACCGCGAGGGCTATCTCAATCTGTGCGAGCTGTTGGCGCGCGCCTGGACGCGCAACGTCGTCAAGGCCACTGCCGTCTGCACCTGGGCCTGGCTGCAGGAGCTGCACGCGGGCCTGATCGCGCTCTCGGGTGCGCAGGCCGGGCCGGTGGGCCAGGCGCTGCTGCGCGGCGACGAGGCCGGCGCGGCCGACGTGGCGCTGCGCCTGGGCGGCATTTTCGTGCACCGCTTCTACCTGGAGCTGCAGCGCGCCGGCCGCGCCGACGATGAAACCCATGTCGCGGCCGCCGTGGCCCTGGCGGCGCGCCTGCAGCTGCCCGTGGTGGCCACGCACCCGATCCAGTTCCAGACCGAGGACGAATACGAGGCGCACGAGGCCCGGGTGTGCATTGCCGAAGGCGAAATCCTGGCCAACCCGCGCCGCGTGCGCCGCTTTACGCGCGAGCAGTACTTCCAGAGCACGGCGCAGATGCAGCGGCGCTTTGCCGACCTGCCCAGCGCCCTGGCCAACACCGTGGAGATCGCCAAGCGCTGCAACCTCACGCTGGTGCTGGGCAAGCCGCAGCTGCCGGACTTTCCGACGCCCAACGGGATGCCGATCGAGGAGTACTTCCGTTACGCCTCGCACGAGGGCTTGAGGGAGCGCTTGCAGCACCTGTACCCGAATGCGGCCGAGCGTGAGCAGCAGCGACCGCGCTATGAAGAGCGGTTGGAGTTCGAGCTCGGCACCATCCTGAAGATGGGCTTTCCGGGCTACTTCCTCATCGTCGGTGATTTCATCCAGTGGGCCAAGGCCAACGGCTGCCCCGTGGGGCCGGGCCGGGGCTCGGGTGCGGGCTCGCTGGTGGCCTATGCGCTCAAGATCACCGACCTCGACCCGCTGCAGTACAACCTGCTGTTCGAGCGTTTTTTGAATCCCGAGCGCGTCTCCATGC
>JAJTBK010000196.1 GCA_021286965.1 Comamonadaceae bacterium
CCGGTGCAGTTCGAGGCGCCGCTGTCGGCCTTGCAGCTCGATGCCCGCTTTCTCGACCTGCCCCTGGTGCGCGACGAGGCGGCGCTGACGCAGATGCTGCAGCGCGCCCTGCCGCTGCAGGTGCGCCCCTACCGGCGCGAGCAGCGCCTGGTGGCACGCGTGCGCCAGCTGCTGGCGCTGGAGCTGGCGCAGCTGCAGGATGCACAGCAGCTGGCGGCGCGCCTGCACCTGTCGCCGCGCAGCCTGCACCGCCAGCTGCAGCAGGAGGGCGGTTCGCTGCAGGCGCTCAAGGACGAGGCGCGCCTGGCGCGCGCCACGCAGCTGCTGCAGCGCACCGAGCGCCCTCTCAAGCAGATTGCCCAGGCCTGCGGTTTTGCCAGCGAGAAAAGCTTCAGCCGCGCCTTTCGCAGCTGGACGGGCAGCGCGCCGGCGCAGTTCCGGCGCGCGGCGCGCACGGGCGCCTGATCAGGGCGTGCGCTGCGCCTGCAGCGAGCGCAGCAGCGCCTGGTAGTCCGGCGACTGGCGCAGCACCTGGCGCCCGGCGGCGATCAGCGCCGAGACGTCGTCCGGAGCGATGGTGAAGGCCGTCGGCACGCGCAGCAGCTGGCGGCGCAGGGTGCGTTCGCCGACGTCGCGCAGGTTCACCTGCACGACGTGGATTTCGGCATCCGTGGCAAAGGCGTCGCCGCCGCCGGCGCCAGCGCGCGCGAGCTCGGCACGCCACTGCTGCGTCACGTCCTTGAGGAACTCCTGCGGCTCCAGCGTGGCGCGGGCGCCGGCGCCAAAGAGCAGCTGATCGACCACCTGCCAGGTGGTGGGTACGGTGTCCTGGTGGTCGATGTCCTCCTCCGGGTCGCGCTCGGAGTTGACGACGATGAGCACCAGCTTGCGGATGGTGCCGGGGGCCACGCCCAGCTCCTGCATACTGGCGCGCAGGCCGCCATCGGCGAGCGAGCGGTCGAGCAGGCGCTGCACGCCCAGGTTGTCCGACAGGCCGCCATCGACGAGGTGGATGAAGGGACGCTTGTCGGCATCCTGGTAGCTGCGCGCGTGGGCACGGAACATGCGCGCGCGGTAGCTGGTGTAGGCATCGGCGCCGGCCACGGGCTCGACCTCGGGGCGCGGGCGCGGCAGGCACTGGGTAGCGTAGTTGTTGAGCGTCACCGGGCTGAGCAGCAGCGGCACGGCGGACGAGGCGGCAACCGCGAACGACAGCGGCACGCTGCGCAGGTCCGAGCAAATCTGCGTGAACTGGTCCCAGGTGAACTCGAAACCACCGCCGCGCGAGAGGTCGGTGGCGGTGACGATGAGCTGCGGCTGGCGCGGGCGCTGCGCCAGCTCGCCGAAGGTGATGCCGCCGTAGAGCGCATCGAGCCGGCGCGCCAGCAGGTGGGTGCGGCCAAACCAGGGCGAGGACAACTCGATCATGTTCGCCGGCAGCAGCGCCAGGTTGATCAGGCTTTGCTGGAAGTCCTGGCGCAGAAAGTCATGCTCGAACCGGGGCAGGCCGGCGGCGCCATAGGTGGCGTAGTAGGCGGCGATGATGCTGCCGCCCGAGACGCCGCTGATGACGTCGGTCGATTCCAGCAGGTTGTGCGCCTGCCCGTCCCAGACGAAGTCGGTGTCGCGCAGCTCGCTCAGGACGCCAAAGCCAAACGCCGCCGCGCGCGCGCCGCCCCCCGAGAGCGTGACGGCCATCAGCAGGCTGGGGTCGCGCTGCGCATCCAGGCGCATGGCGGGCGGGCCCTCGCCGGCCAGCGGTTCGTTGATCCAGGGCTTGAGCGAGGAGCAGGCCGAGAGCAGCAGCAGCGCCACCACTGGCACAGCACGGCGCAGCCAGGCGGCGGCCCGGTTCAGCGGCAGCATGGCG
>JAJTBK010000242.1 GCA_021286965.1 Comamonadaceae bacterium
CGCGGTACAGGTAGTCGGATGCCAGCAGCGGCACGCCGATGAAGGCCACGGCCAGCAGCACCAGCATGGCGATGCGATCCTGGGCGATGGGGAAGATCTGCTGGTCGGCGCGGTAGGTGGTCTTGAACTGGCCGTTTTCTCTGTAGAACATGGTCGGTTCCTCTCTTACACGCGATCAATGATCTTCTCTCCGAACAGCCCTTGGGGTCGGAAGAGAAGGAAGACAAGCGCCAGCACGTAGGCAAACCAGATTTCGATGCCGCCGCCGACGAACGGGCCCAGGTACACCTCGGAGAGCTTCTCGCCCACGCCGATGATGAGGCCGCCGATGATGGCGCCAGGCACCGACGTGAGGCCGCCGAGGATGACCACCGGCAGCGCGCGCAGCGCCACCGTGGTGAGCGAGAACTGCACGCCCAGCTTGGAGCCCCAGATCATCCCGGCCACCAGGGCCACCACACCAGCCACGCACCAGACGATGACCCAGATGCGGTTGAGGGGGATGCCGATGGATTGCGCCGCCTGGTGGTCGTCGGCCACGGCGCGCAGCGCCCGGCCGGTGCCGGTTTTTTGGAAAAACAGGCTCAGTAGCAGCACCAGCGCAGCCGCGATGGCGGCGGCAATCACGTCTTCCTTGTTCACCAGCACGCCGCCTTCGAACACGGACTCGAACAGGAACATCGGGTCTTTGGGCATACCAATGTCGATCTTGTAGATATCGTTGCCAAACAATGTCTGGCCCAGCCCTTCGAGGAAGTAGGTGATGCCCAGCGTCGCCATGAGCAGCGTGGCGCCTTCCTGGTTGACCAGGTGGCGCAGCACCAGGCGCTCGATCACCCAGGCGCAGACGAACATGATGGCGCCGGCAATGGCAAAAGCAGCCAGATTGATGAGCACCATGTTGTCGCTGCCGCTCCACTGCGCCAGCCATTCGGCAAAGCGCGCCATCGCCAGGGCGGCGAACAGCACCATGGCGCCTTGGGCAAAGTTGAACACGCCCGAGGCTTTGAAGATCAGCACGAAGCCGAGCGCCACCAGGGAATACAACATGCCTGCCATCAGGCCGCCGATGAAGGTTTCGAGAAAAAAGGCCATGGTGGTTCGCTTTCAGTGGCTGGTGCCGAGGTAGGCTCGGATCACGTCTTCGTTGGCGTGGACTTCGGCCGGCGCGCCGTCGCCAATTTTTTTGCCGTAGTCGAGTACCACCACGCGGTCGGAGATGTCCATGACCACGCCCATGTCGTGCTCGATGAGCACGATGGTGGTGCCGAACTCGTCGTTCACGTCGAGGATGAAGCGGCACATGTCCTGCTTTTCCTCGACGTTCATGCCGGCCATGGGCTCGTCGAGCAGCAGCACCTGCGGCTCCATGGCCAGCGCCCGGCCCAGATCGACGCGCTTTTGCAGGCCGTAGGGCAGCTGGCCCACCGGGGTCTTGCGGTGCGCCTGGATTTCCAGGAAGTCGATGATCTGCTCGACCTTCTCGCGGTGCTGGATTTCCTCGCGCTCGGCCGGCCCCAGGCGCAGCGCCTGCCAGAACAGGTTGCTCTTGATCTTCAGGTTGCGCCCGGTCATGAGGTTGTCGATCACGCTCATGCCCTTGAACAGCGCCAGGTTCTGGAAGGTGCGCGCCACGCCCATCTCGGCCACCTGGCGGCTGTTCATGTGGGCAAAGGTCTGGCCCCGGAAGGTGATCGAGCCCTCCGATGGGGTGTAGACGCCGTTGATGCAGTTGAGCATCGACGATTTGCCGGCGCCGTTGGGGCCGATGATGGAGCGGATCTCGTGCTCGCGCACGTTGAACGAGATGTCCGTCAGTGCCTTCACCCCGCCAAAGCGCAGGCTGATGTTTTGCACGTCCAGGATCACGTCGCCGATGGGTCTGGCTGCCATGGTGGGGCTGCTCCTTACGCGGTTGCCGGGTGGGTTTGGGCGTCGATGATGGCCAGCGTGGCGCTGACGCTGCCGCTGCGTCCATCCTCGAACTTGACCTGGGTTTCGATGAACTGCTCGCGCTTGCCGCTGTACAGGGCATCGACCAGCACGTCGTACTTTTGGGCGATGAAGCCCCGGCGCACCTTGCGCGTGCGCGTGAGCTCGTCGTCGTCGGGGTCGAGCTCTTTGTGCAGCACCAGAAAGCGCGCGATCTGCGTCTGCTCCATGCCGGCTTCGCGCGCCAGGTCGGCGTTGACCTGGGCGACGCAGTCGGCGATCAGGTCGAGCACTTTTTGTTTCGACGCCAGGTCCACGTAGCCGGCGTAGGGCAGGTTCTGGCGCTCGGCCCAGTTGCCCACGGCCTCGAAGTCGATGTTGACGAAGGCGCAGACGGAGTCCTTGTCGTGGCCAAAGCACACGGCTTCCTTGATGTGCGAGAAGAACTTGAGCTTGTTCTCGATGTAGTTGGGCGCAAACATGGCGCCGCTGGCGAGCTGGCCCACGTCTTTGGCGCGGTCGATGATGCGCAGCTGGCCCTGGGCATCGATGACGCCGGCGTCGCCGGTGTGAAACCACCCTTCGGCGTCGATGACCTCGGCCGTGGCCTCGGGGCGCTGGTAGTACTCCTTGAGCACCGAGACGCCGCGCACCAGCACCTCGCCATTGGGCGCGAGCTTGAGCTCGATGCCCGGCGCCGCCTGGCCGACGCTGGTGAGGTTGACCTGGCCGTCGCGCTGCAGGCAGACATAGGCGCAGGTTTCGGTCTGGCCGTAGAACTGCTTGAGGTTGATGCCGATGGAGCGGAAGAATTTGAACAAATCCGGCCCGATGGCTGCGCCGGCGGTGTAAGCCACGCGGATGCGCGACAGCCCCATGGCGTTGCGCAGCGGGCCGTAGATCAGCAGGTCGCCCAGGCGGTAGCGCAGACTGTCCCACAGGCCCACGGGCTTGCCGTCGAGGATGTCGGCGCCGACGCGCCGCGCCAGTGCCATGCAGCGCTCGTACAGGCGGCGCTTGAAGGGGGCGGCATCCTCCATGCGGATGGAGATCGAGGTCAACATGCCCTCGAATACGCGCGGCGGCGCGAAGTAGTAGGTCGGGCCGACCTCGCGCATGTCGATGGCAACCGTGCTCGCCGATTCCGGGCAGTGGATGGTGAAGCCCGCCACCAGCCACTGCGCGAGCGAGAACAGGTGGTCGCCCACCCAGGCTGGCGGCAGGTAGGACAGGATGCTGTCGTCCGGCCCCAGGCGATCGACCTCGATGGCGCCGCGTGCGGCGCCGATGAAGCTCTCGTGCGTCTGGCACACCCCCTTGGGCTTGCCCGTGGTGCCCGAGGTGTAGAGGATGACGGAGACGTCCCCCGGCTGCACGGCGGCCAGCATGGCCTCCCAGGCGCCCGGGTGGGCCTTGTCCCAGGCGGCGCCGTCGGCCAGCAGCTGCGCCATGCTGTGCAGGCCGGGCTGGTCGTAATTGCGCAGGCCGCGCGGGTCGTCGTAGATGATGTGGCTCAGGCCCGGCACGCTGTCGCGCACTTCGAGCAGCTTGTCCACCTGCTCCTGGTTCTCGGCCAGGGCGATGGCGATGTGCGCGTCTTCGACCACAAAGCCCATCTCGGCGGCCACCGCATCCTGGTACATCGGCACCGGGACGGCGCCCAGTGCCTGGGCGGCGACGAAGCCCAGGTACAGGTGCGGGCGGTTGTCGCCGATCAGCGCCAGGTTCTGGCCGCGCGCCAGACCCAGCGCCACCAGGCCGCAGGCCATGTGGCGCACGGTGCGGGCCGCATCGTGCCAGCTGCGGGTCTGCCAGATGCCAAATTCTTTCTCGCGCAGCGCCGGCGCTTGCGGGCGGTGTGCGGCGTGCTGCAGCAGCAGGTGCGGAAAGGTGGTGCTCATGCGCGCTCGTCCTGTGAAGGGCCCCAGGCGTTGGGGGATGCGTCCCATGGTAGGAAGGACTTTGACGCTGGTATGTCCACGGGACGACAATTTGCGGGAAACTACCGGGAGGGGTTAACCAGCAAAAACGCCCTGCGGGCCAGGGGCTGCAGGGCGTTGGAGCAGGGCGGACGAGGGGAGTTAGCGCATGAACTTGCCGTCGCGCCCGACCAGGGTCAGCTCGACGAAACGCGAGGCATTGCGCCCGGGCTCGGTGGCGTTGATTTCAAAGCCGCCCAGATCCCATTTTTTGAACGTCCACAAGGCATCGAGAAAGCTGCTGCGCGAGAGCCCCTTGCCAGCGCGCTGCAGGGCTTCGCAGAACACGCGGGCGTTGATGTAACCCTCCAGTGCCAGGTGCGAGGGCTCGGCCTTGGTGCCGCCGGCCTTCCAGGCCTGCAGGAATTCGCGCGCAATCGGCACCGTCGGGCTGTTGGGCATGGGAACCACCTGGGTGACGTTGATGCCGGCGGCATCCGGCCCCAGGGCGGCGAGGGTGGCGGGCGTGCCCATGACCGAGAGCGCATACAGCGCCGTACCTCGGCGCAGAGCGCGAAAAGCCTTGACGAATTCCAGTGTCGGCTTGCCCGCCAGGCCGAGGATGACGGCCTCGGGCTCGGTCTGGGCGATTTTTTGCGCGGCCGCCTTGGCGTCGTGGCCATCGTTATCGACGGTGGCCGAGGCCCCTTCCGGCAGGTTCAGCTTGGCCATGGCGCGGTGTGTGGCGTTGTCAATTTCCTTGCCAAAGGCGTTGGCCTGGTAGGCCACGGCAATTTTCTTGATGCCGACGGTGCTCAGGTGCTGCACCATCTTGTCCACCTCTTCGGTGTAGCTGGCGCGGATGTTGAACACGTTGCGGGCGGCCACGCGTGCCGATTGCACGCCTGTGAGGGGGGCAAAAAACGGCATACCCGACTCTTTGACCAACGGCAAAATGGCTTCGGTATGTGGCGTGCCAAAGCAGTTGAAGAGTGCAAAGGTAGTGCCGTCGGCCAGCAGTTGCTTGGCGTTGGCCTCGGCCTGCTTCACGTCGTAGGCGTCGTCGAGGGTGTTGAGCGTGATCGTGCGGCCGTGGATGCCGCCGCGTGCGTTCACGGCGTTGAATACCAGCTGCGCCCCTTGGTGCATGGCCTGGCCCAGGTCGGCCAGGGGGCCGGACAGTGCGGTGGTTTGGCCGAGCACGATGGCAGTATCCTGGGCCCGTGCCGGCCCTAAGCCCAACCAGGGCAAGGTGGCGGCGGCGGCGCCGGCCAGCAGGGTGCGGCGGGATAGGGGGGGCGGCGGGCAGGAATGCTGCATGGCGAGTCTCTACGAGGGTCGTTAAAACCCCCGGATGATGCAGGGGTAAGGCGGGCACAGGGGGACCGGGAGCCACCAAATCCGTCATGGTTTTCCATTAGATGCTGTGTGCACACAGCAATTCGGGGCATTCTCGCCGCATCCTTTGCTGCCTTTGTCGATCCCCGCCATGAGCCAAGACCTTTCCCTGCACCAGCGGCGCCGTTTACCGACGGCGCAGGAGTTGGCCGGCATTCCCTGGCTGCCTCTTTTGCCCGAGGCCGAGCGTGCGCGTGCACAGGCGGCGCTGCTGGTGGGTGATGCCCGCCCCGGGGATTACATCTGCCGCATCGGGCGGCCGGTGACGTACTGGTTTGGCGTTGTCGATGGGTTGCTCAAGATGCACACCGACAGCGCCGATGGCGGCGGCATGACCTTTGCCGGCCTGCCGCCCGGCGGTTGGTTTGGCGAGGGCACGGCCGTCAAGCGCGAGCCCTACCGCTACAACGTGCAGGCGCTGCGCAGCAGTCTGGTGGCGGGGTTGCCGATCGATAGTTTTCATTGGCTGCTCGACCATTCCATCGCCTTCAATCGCTTCGTCATGGGACAGCTCAACGAGCGCCTGGGCCAGTTCATCGCTGCGCGTGAAATCGATCGCCTCGGCCAGCCCGACTTGCGCGTCGCCCGCAGCCTGGCGGCGCTGTTCAATCCGGTGCTCTACCCCGGGGTAGGGCAGGTGCTGCGCATTACGCAGCAGGAGCTGGCGTACCTGGTGGGCCTGTCGCGCCAGCGGGTCAACGAGGCCCTGTCGGCCTTGCAGGCGCAGGGGCTGATTTGTGTTGAATACGGGGGCTTGCGGGTGCTGGATTTGCCGGCGCTGCGTTCGGTTGGGCGCTCGTAGCAGGGCGGCCTTGTTCGGGCTGGGGGTGGCTCTGGTACAAGGGCGGTATGCGAGTGCTACTGTTTTCCAGTCTGTACCCTAGTGCCGTGCGCCCGACGCACGGTATTTTCGTCGAGACACGCTTGCGTGCGCTGTTGGCCACGGGAGCGCTCCAGGCCCAGGTGGTGGCGCCGGTGCCCTGGTTTCCCTCTTCGGCACCGCGTTTTGGCGCCTACGCCCAGTTTGCCGCGACTTTGCACACGGAGTGGCGCCATGGTATTGCGGTGCACCATCCCCGCTACCCGCTGCCGCCCAAGATCGGCATGAACGTCGCCCCTTACGCCATGGCGCTTGGCGCCTGGCCGGTGCTGCGGCGGTTGCAGCGCCAGGGGTTCGACTTTGATCTGATCGATGCCCATTACTACTATCCGGATGGGGTGGCTGCGGCGCTGTTGGCGCGTTGGCTGGACAAGCCACTGGTGATTACCGCCCGGGGTAGCGATATCAACCGGATTGCCCAGTACGCCGTCCCGCGTTGGCTGATGCGTCGGGCTGCAGCCCAGGCCGGGGCCTCGATTGGGGTGAGCCAGGCCCTGGTTGAGGGGCTGGCGCAGCTCGGTTGCGAGCGCAGCAAACTGCACGCCTTGCGCAATGGTGTCGATCTGGAGCGTTTCATCCCTGAAGACCGGGCAGACGCGCGTGCGCGCCTGGGCTTGCCACGGGACGGGACGTATCTGCTGTCGGTCGGTCACCTGGTGGAAAACAAGGGTCAGCACATCGCCATCGAAGCGCTGGCCAGCCTGCCCGAGGTCACGCTGCTGCTGGTCGGCACCGGCGTTGAGCGGGCGGCCCTGCAGGCAGCGGCCGAACGCTGGGGGGTGGCCGGTCGTGTGCACTGGGCGGGGAGCGTGGCCCAGGAGGAACTCAAGTGGTGGTACGGCGCTGCCGATGCCCTGGTGCTGTGCAGCCGTACCGAGGGATGGGCCAACGTGCTGCTCGAAGCCATGGCCTGCGGCACCCCGGTGCTGGCGACGGCCATTCCTGGAACCACCGAAGTCGTCGCCAGTCCGGCCGCCGGGGTGTTGCTGGCGCGCCGTGATGCCGCCGCCCTGGTGGCAGCCTGGGGGCAGTTGCAGGCGCAAGGGCTGGGGCGTGCCGCGACCCGCGCCTATGCAGAAACGTTTTCCTGGGAGCCGACGACGCAAGGTCAGCTACAGTTGTTCCGGCAGTTGCTCCGGGCCCGGACATGAATCCGGTGGCTCCCAATATCCGGGCCTCGCAGGGGCAGGAAAGGTGATGGATGGAAGCATTGATTCTGATCTTGGACATGGGGGGGGTGTGGTACCTGTGCTGGCGCCTTTTTCGCCAACACGAGCGCGAAGCGGCCGATCTGGGCCTCTTGCGCTACGACGACGAGTACCAGCCCTGACGGCACGGCACCATGCGTGACCTGGCATTTGCCTTCATGCTGCTGGCGGTGCTACCCCTGGCTCTGGCCCGGCCCTTCAATGCCTACCTGCTCTGGGGGTGGACGGGAATGCTGGCACCCACCACCTATTTCTATGGGTTGATGGCCGGTGCGCGCGTCAACCTGGTGTGCGCCCTCGTCACCCTGGCGCTGCTGGCCTTTGGGCGGGTGCCGTGGCGGAACTACCAGTCCAACCAGGTCACCAGGCTTTTTTTGCTGTTTGCCGTCCATGCCACGCTGGCGTGGGCCCTGGCCTACGGCGGCAATCCCCACAACGACCAGTATTACGAGTTGCTGCTCAAGGGGTTGCTGTTTGCGGCGGTCATGCCGTTTTTCGTCCGCGAACGGGTGCACTTTCATGCCATGCTGACCGTGATGGCCCTGGGGTTGGGCATCCATGGGGTACTCAATGGCCTCAAGACGCTCGTCTCGGCTGGCGGACACAACATGCTCGGGCCCGCCGGCACCATGCTGGCCGATCGCAACCACCTGTCGGTGGCGCTGGCCCTGGTACTGCCCCTGTTGCTGTACCTGCAGGGCCATACCGTCCACCGCCTGGTGCGCCTGGCCTACCTGGGGGCTGGGGGCCTGGTGGTGCTGGCCATCCTCGGCGGGGGCTCGCGCGGTGGTTTCATCGCCCTGTCGGTGCTGGCAGCCTGGGGGCTGTTGACCACCCGGCGCAAGGGGTTGGCGCTGGTTCTGATTCTGGCGACGGTGCTGTGCTACCAGGCTTTTGCCCCGGA
>JAJTBK010000295.1 GCA_021286965.1 Comamonadaceae bacterium
ATTGGCGACGTGCTCATTACCTTCGAGTCCGAGGTGGTGTCGGTCGAGCGCGAATTCGGCAAGGGCAAGGTCGATGCGGTGTACCCCTCGGTCAGCATCACGGCCGAGAACCCGGTGGCCGTGGTCGAGCGCACCGTGGCCAAGAAGGGCTCGGGCGAGCTCGCCCGCGCCTACCTGGACTACCTCTACTCCGACGAGGCGCAAGAGATTGCCGCCCGCCACGCCATCCGTCCGCGCTCCGAAGCCGTGCTGAAAAAGCACGCCGAGCAGTTCAAGCCGATCGCGCAATTTACCGTCGCCAAGTACTTTGGCAGCCTGACCGAGGCGCAGAAGGTGCACTTCAACGACGGCGGCCAGTTCGACCAGCTCTACCAGGCCGGCAAGTAAGCGCACCATGACCACTGCCCGCCAGCGGGTGCTGCCCGGCTTCGGCCTGACGCTGGGCTACACCCTGTTTTACTTGAGTGTGATCGTGCTCGTGCCCCTGGGGGCGCTGCTGCTCAAGACCTTTTCCCTCACCTGGCCGCAGTTCTGGGAGGCCGTGACGGCGCCGCGCGTGCTCGCCGCCTACCGGCTCTCCCTGGGGGCCTCGCTGCTGGCGGCCTGCGTCAACCTGGTGTTTGGCCTGCTCATTGCCTGGGTGCTGGTGCGCTACCCGTTTCCGGGCAAGCGCGTGGTCGATGCCCTGGTCGATCTGCCCTTTGCCCTGCCGACGGCGGTGGCCGGCATCTCGCTCACCGCGCTGCTGGCGGGCAATGGCTGGGTCGGGCAATACCTGGAGCCCATGGGCATTCAACTGGCGTTCCAGCCCGGTGGGGTGGTGGTAGCGCTCATCTTCATCGGCCTGCCGTTCGTCGTGCGCACGGTGCAGCCGGTGCTCGAAGACGCAGAAAAAGAGCTGGAAGAAGCCGCCACCAGCCTGGGCGCGACGCGCTGGCAAATTTTTACCCAGGTGATCCTGCCGGGCATCACGCCGGCGCTGCTCACGGGTTTTGCCATGGCGTTTGCACGCGCCCTGGGCGAATACGGCTCGGTGATTTTCATTGCCGGCAACGTGCCGATGGTGTCGGAGATCACGCCGCTCATCATCATCGGCAAGCTCGAGCAGTACGACGTGGCTGGCGCCACAGCGGTGGCCGTGGTCATGCTGGTGCTCTCGTTTGCCATGCTGCTGGTCATCAATGCGCTGCAAGCCTGGCAGCGCCGCCACGCGGGGATGTCGGCATGAGCACCACCGAAGCACCCTGGGTGCGCAGGCTGCTCATTGGCCTGGCGCTGGCATTCTTGCTGCTGTTTTTGCTGCTGCCGCTGGCGGCCGTGTTCACCGAGGCACTGCGCCAGGGCTGGGGCGCCTACCTGGCGGGCCTGGCCGAGCCCGATGCCTGGTCGGCCATTCGCCTGACCCTGCTCACGGCCGTGATCGCCGTGCCGCTGAACCTGGTGTTTGGCGTTGCGGCGGCCTGGTGCATTGCCAAGTTCGAGTTCCGGGGCAAGGCGTTTCTCATCACCTTGATCGACCTGCCGTTCTCCATCTCGCCCGTGGTCGCCGGCCTGATGTACGTGCTGGTGTTTGGCGCCAACGGCTGGCTGGGCCCCTGGCTGGCGGCGCACGACATCAAGATCATCTTTGCCGTGCCCGGCATTGTGCTGGCCACCGTGTTCGTCACCTTCCCCTTCATCGCCCGCGAGCTGATTCCGCTCATGCAGGCACAGGGCCAGGACGAGGAGCAGGCGGCCACGGTGCTGGGCGCCAGCGGCTGGCAGACGTTTTGGCATGTGACGCTGCCGAACATCAAATGGGGCCTCTTGTACGGCGTGATTCTGTGCAACGCCCGCGCCATGGGCGAGTTTGGCGCCGTCTCGGTCGTCTCGGGTCATATCCGGGGCCAGACCAACACCATTCCGCTGCACGTGGAGATTCTCTACAACGAGTACCAGTCCGTCGCCGCCTTTGCCGCCGCCTCGCTGTTGGCGCTGCTGGCCCTGGTCACGCTGGCGATCAAAACCGTGGCCGAACACCACAGCGCGCAGCAGCTGCGCCAGAGCACCCCATGAGCATAGAAATCCGCAACATCAGCAAGCGTTTTGGCCAGTTCCAGGCGCTGCAGGGCATCAACCTCGACATCGCCTCGGGCGAACTGGTGGCGCTGCTCGGGCCGTCTGGCTGCGGCAAAACCACGTTGCTACGCATCATTGCCGGGCTAGAGCAGCCTGACACCGGCAGCATCGCCTTCGCCGGCCAGGACCAGACGGCAGTGCACGTGCGCGAGCGCGGCGTGGGCTTCGTCTTTCAGCACTACGCGCTGTTTCGGCACATGACGGTGTTCGACAACGTCGCCTTTGGCCTGCGCATGAAGCCGCGCCGCGAGCGAGCGAGCGAGGCGCAGATCCGCGCCAAGGTCATGGAGCTGCTCACCATGGTGCAGCTCGACTGGGTGGCCGAGCGCTTTCCGGCGCAGCTCTCGGGCGGGCAGCGCCAGCGCATTGCCCTGGCGCGGGCGCTGGCCGTGGAGCCCCAGGTACTGCTGCTCGACGAGCCCTTTGGCGCGCTCGACGCCAAGGTGAGGAAGGAATTGCGCCGCTGGCTGCGCCGCCTGCACGACGAGCTGCACGTGACCAGCATCTTCGTCACCCACGACCAGGAGGAGGCGCTGGAGGTGGCCGACCGCGTGGTCGTGATCAACAAAGGCCGCATCGAGCAAGAAGGCACGCCCCAGCAGGTGTGGGACAGCCCGGCGAGCCCGTTCGTGTATGGCTTTCTGGGTGACGTCAACCTGTTCCATGGCCGCGCCCACGAGGGGCAGTTGCACATGCAGGGGCTGCAAATTGCCGCCCCCGAGCACGCCAGCGCCGACAACGCCAGCGCCTTT
>JAJTBK010000297.1 GCA_021286965.1 Comamonadaceae bacterium
GGAGAACCAGCCCAACACGCCAAACACATGGCGGTGCGCGGCAATGACCGAGTACTCGATCACATGGCGCACGATCTCGCTGCGCGGCAGTTGCCCCACCTCGACCTGCTGCCAGTGCGCCAGCGCGGCCTGGGTGCGCGCGGGCTCGGGCACCAGCGCTGCGGGCAGGTGCGCCTGCAAGCCGTCCATGGGCAGGCCGGTGCTGTCGGCCAGCTCGCGGCGGCGCAGGTCCAGCGCCACCTGGGCGGCGAGCACCTGGGCGCGCAGTGCGCCCTGGCGCGCGCGCGCCTCGTGCGTGGCGGTGATGGGGGCGGCGCCCAGCACGAAGCGGTCTTGCGCCTCGGCGGCGGCCTGCTGCACGGCCTCGTACTGGCGCTGCAGCACCTGGAGCGATTCCTGCGCCACGGCCAGCTCGAAGTAGCGCTGCGCGGTGCGCAGCATCAGCGCTTGCTGCGCGGCCTGCCATTGCAGCTCGGTGCTGTCGGCCTGCAGGCCCAGTTGCTGCTGCTGGGCGCGGCGCTCGGCGTTGAGCAGGGGCTGGCGCGCCTGCAGCGCCCAGCGCGTGGCCGTGCCGCCGGTGACCGAGGTGCTGAAGTTCACGCCGTTCGACGTGCCCATGCCGGGGGCCGAGAACTGCGCGCCGCGCATGTCGCTCTCGCCCGTGGCCACGCCTGCGGATGCGGTGAGCGCCACGCCGGGGCGCCACAGGGCGCGCGCCTGGTCGCGCAGGGGTTGCGCCGTGGCCTGGGCCGCGCGGGCCACGGCCAGTTCGCGGTCGTTCTGCTGCGCGGCCTGCCAGGCCTGCAGCAGGTCGGTGGCCCGGGCTGTGGGGGCGGCCAGTGCCAGGGCCAGCAGGGAGGTGCGCCAGAGGGCTTGCATTGGGAGCCTTTCTGTCCACGGGCTCAGGCGGTGGCCTGGGCGCTGAGTTGGCTGAATTCGTCGAACGCGGCGCTGGCCTTGGCGGCGTACATGAGCGAGGGGCCGCCGCCCATGTACACGGCCATGCCCAGCGCCTCGGCCACTTGCGCGCGCGAGGCGCCCAGTTCCACCAGCGCCTTGGCGTGGTAGCCCACGCAGGGGTCGCAGCGCGCGGCCACGGACAGCGCCATGGCGATCAGCTCCTTGGTGGTCTTGTCGAGCGCGCCGTCCTTGGTGGCGGCCTGGGCCATGGCGGAGAAGCCGCGCATCGTGTCGGGGATGTCGGCACGCAGGCTGGCAAGCTGGGCCGAGGTGGTGCGGGTGATGTCCTGGTAGCTGGTCATGGTGTTTTTGGCTTCTAGGGCTTATGGGTAGTGCGCAAACTGCTATTGTTTTTATAGCTATTGGGCGATGCTGGCCGGGCGCAGGCGATCCAGCCGGTGGCGGTAGGCCATGTAGTACAGCGTGGGGATGACCACCAGCGTGAGCACGGTGGACACGGCGATGCCGAAGATCAGCGAGATCGCCAGGCCGTTGAAGATGGGGTCGTCCAGGATGAAGAACGCCCCCACCATGGCCGCCAGGCCGGTCAGCACGATGGGCTGGGCGCGCGTGATGGCCGAGTGCACGATGGCGCGCTCGAACGGCACACCCTCACGCACCTGCAGGTTGATGAAGTCCACCAGCAGGATGGAGTTGCGCACGATGATGCCCGCCAGCGCGATCATGCCGATCATGCTGGTGGCCGTGTACTGCGCTCCCAGCAGCGCGTGGCCCGGCATCACGCCGATGATGGTCAACGGGATGGGCGCCATGATGATCAGCGGCGTGAGGTAGCTGCCGAACTGCGCCACCACCAGCAGGTAAATCAGGATGAGGCCCACGGCATAGGCGGCGCCCATGTCGCGGAAGGTCTCGTAGGTGATCTGCCATTCGCCGTCCCACTTGAGGGCGTAGCCGCGCCAGGCGTCGCTGGGCTGGTGGATGAAGAACTCCTCGACCTTGCCGCCGTCGGGCGCGGTGATCTGCGCAATGGCGCTGCGCACCTGGA
>JAJTBK010000301.1 GCA_021286965.1 Comamonadaceae bacterium
ATCCCCGCAAGCAGTGCCCTTTCGCCCACGCTGCCACCCACCTGACCACCGACTTCGGCGCCCCCGTGCCGACGAACCGTGACAGCCTCACCGCCGGAGCGCGCGGCCCGCTGCTGGCGCAGGACGTGTGGCTCAACGAGAAGCTGGCCAACTTCGTGCGCGAGGTCATCCCCGAGCGGCGTATGCACGCCAAGGGTTCCGGCGCCTTCGGCACCTTCACCGTGACGCAGGACATCACCCGCTACACCCGCGCCGCGATCTTCAGCCAGGTGGGCAAGCAGACCGAGATGTTCGCGCGCTTCACCACCGTCGCCGGTGAGCGCGGCGCGGCCGACGCCGAGCGCGACATTCGCGGCTTTGCCCTCAAGTTCTACACCGAGGAGGGCAACTGGGACATGGTGGGCAACAACACGCCGGTGTTCTTCATCCGCGACCCGCGCCAGTTCCCCGACCTGAACAAGGCCGTCAAGCGCGACCCGCGCACGAATATGCGCAGCGCTACGCACAACTGGGACTACTGGACGCTCATCCCGGAGGCGCTGCACCAGATCACCATCGTCATGAGCGAGCGCGGCATTCCGGCGAGCTACCGCCACATGCACGGCTTTGGCTCGCACACCTACAGCTTCTGGAATGCAAAGGGCGAGCGCTTCTGGGTCAAGTTCCACTTCCGCACCCAGCAGGGCATCCAGAACCTGAGCGACGCCGAGGCCGAGGCCCTGATCGGCCGCGACCGCGAGAGCCACCAGCGCGACCTGTACGAGGCCATCGCGCGCGGCGACTTCCCGAAGTGGACGATGTACGTGCAGGTCATGCCCGAGCAGGACGCCGAGAAGGTGCCCTACCACCCGTTCGATCTGACCAAGGTCTGGCCGCACGCCGACTACCCGCTGATCGAGGTCGGCGAGTTCGCGCTCAACAAGAACCCCGAGAACTTCTTTGCCGACGTCGAGCAGAGCGCCTTTGCGCCCAGCAACCTGGTGCCCGGCATCGGCGTGTCGCCGGACAAGATGCTGCAGGCGCGCCTGTTCAACTATGCCGACGCGCAGCGCTACCGCCTGGGCACGAACCACCAGCAAATCCCGGTCAACCGCGCGCGCTGTCCCGTGCACAGCAACCACCGCGACGGCATGGGCCGGGTGGATGGCAACTACGGCAGCGCCCCGCACTACGAGCCCAACAGCTTTGGCCAGTGGCAGGCGCAACCGCAGTTTGCCGAGCCGCCGCTGCGCCTGTCGGGCGAGGCCAAGCACTGGAGCTACCACGAGGACGACGCCAACTATTTCGAGCAGCCGCGCAAGCTCTTTCAGCTGATGACGCCTGCCCAGCAGCAGGTGCTGTTCGAGAACACCGGCCGCGCCATGGGCGACGCGCCCGAGTTCGTCAAATACCGCCACATCCGCAACTGCCACGCGGCCGATCCGGCCTACGCGGCGGGCGTGGCCCAGGCGCTGGGGCTGGACCTGCACAAGGCGCTGGCCTCACAGCAGGACGATCCGATGTGGGGCAGCCCGCTGGTGGCGCTGCCGGCATAAGGAAAAAAGGCTGCTAGCGCTTGCCAGATAAGCGCGAGCAGCTATTAAATTCATAGCAAATTACCCCCCGCCCCGCAAACGCCGGTAGAGCGTGCGTTCGCTGATGCCCAGGGCCTGCGCCTGGGCGCGGCGCGTGCTGCCGGGGGATGGGGCTGGCGCCAGCGGCAGGGCGCTGGGCGCACCGTCGAGCGCCAGCGCCTGGGCCACGGTGGCGCTGCTGATGTCGCTGCCGTCGCTCAGCAGCGCGGCGCGTTCGAGCACGTTGCGCAGCTCGCGCACGTTGCCGGGGAAGGGCTGCTGCGCCAGCAGCTGCAGCGCCTCGGGCGCCAGGCGCAGTGTCCGCCCGGGGGCCAGGCGCTGCAGCAGGGCGGTGGCCAGCAGGGCGATGTCCTCGCGCCGCTCGCGCAGCGCCGGCAGGCGGACGGGGAAGGTGCTCAGGCGGTAGTACAGGTCCTGGCGAAAGCGCCCGGCGCGCACCAGCGCCTGCAGGTCGTGGTGCGTGGCCGCCACCAGGCGGATGTCGGCGCGGCGCAGCTCGGTCTGGCCGACGCGGCGGTAGGTGCCCGATTCGAGCAGGCGCAGCAGCTTGACCTGCATCGACAGCGGGATGTCGCCCACCTCGTCGAGGAACAGCGTGCCGCCCTGCGCCGCCTCCACCAGCCCGGCGCGGGCGGCGTGCGCGCCGGTGAAGGCGCCGCGCTCGTGACCAAAAAGTTCGCTCTCGAACAGCGTCTCGGGCAGGCTGGCGCAATCGACGACCACCAGGGCGCGGGCAGCGCGGCTGCTGGCGTCGTGGATGGCGCGCGCTGCCAGCTCCTTGCCGGTGCCCGATTCGCCCAGCAGCAGCACGCTGGCCGCGCTCGGGCCGACGCGGGCGATCAGCCCCAGGAGCGCCTGGAAGGCGGGTGCACGCCCGATCATGCCGGGCGCGCCGTCGCCAGCGCTGCCGTGGTGCGCCAGCGGCAGGGGCTCCATTTTTTCCAGGAAAAAGGCGGGCGCACCGTCGGCCGCTTCGGCCCCGGCCAGCGGCAGCAGTTCGATCTGCACGTACTCCTCGCCGTGGCGGCTGTGGTGCAGGTGCAGCACTTTTTCGCGCGCGCGGCTGTGCAGGGCCTGCGCCAGCGGGCAGACCTCACCCGCCTGGTCGCAGGGCACGCTCGAATGGTGCGAGACCTCGTGGCAGCGCCGCCCGAGCACGCCCTGGCCCTGGCCGTACTGGCGCCGGTAGGCGGCGTTGGCCGCCAGGATGCGGTAGCTGCGGTCGAACAGGATGTGCGGCTCGGGCAGCGCCTCCAGGTAGGCGCTCCAGCTGGGCAGGTCGGTCGAGGATGCGGTCATGCCCCATGCTGCCACGAAATGGCAGCTTCTGCCGTCACACTGCCAGCAATGGCCGACCGTGCCATTGCGGCATCCGGCCGTAAGCCCTTGTTTTTGCACGACCATGGCTGCGGAGCGTGCCCCCTGCGGGGCTGGCACGGCTCTTGATATACGACAAGCATCCACATCCTGACTTGCTGCCATGCCGCTTGAGACTCCGCCGAAAACCAGCCCGCCGAAAAACTTCATTCCCCTGTACCAGGCGAAAACCAAGGTCTACCCGCGCGCCATCGACGGCGTCTTCAACCGCTGGCGCTGGCTGCTGGTGCTGTGCACGCAGCTGGCGTTCTACGGCCTGCCCTGGCTGCAGTGGGGCGAGCGCCAGATGGTGCTGTTCGACCTCGGGGCGCGGCGCTTTTACCTCTTTGGCCTGGTGCTGTACCCGCAGGACTTCATCTACCTGACGGGGCTGCTCATCATCTCGGCGCTGTCGCTGTTCCTGTTCACGGCGGTGGCCGGGCGGCTGTGGTGCGGGTTCTCGTGCCCGCAGACGGTGTACACCGAGATTTTCATGTGGCTGGAAAACCGCATCGAGGGCGACCGCAGCGCGCGGATGCGCCTGGACAAGGCGCCCTGGACGTCCTGGGAAAAGCTCTGGAAAAAAGGCGCCAAGCAGCTCGCCTGGATCAGCGTGGCGCTGTGGACGGGGTTTACCTTCGTCGGCTTCTTCGTCCCCATCCGCGAACTCGGCGGCGAGATCATGGCGCTGAACGGCACCTGGCAGCTGTTCTGGGTCGGCTTCTACGGCTTTGCCACCTACGGCTTTGCCGGCTACATGCGCGAGCAGGTGTGCAAGTACATGTGCCCCTACGCCCGCTTTCAGAGCGCCATGTTCGACAAGGACACGCTCATCGTCACCTACGACAGCGCGCGCGGCGAGCCGCGCGGCGTGCGCAGCAAAAAGGTCGATCCCAAGGCCGCCGGCCTGGGCGACTGCATCGACTGCTCGCTGTGCGTGCAGGTCTGCCCCACCGGCATCGACATCCGCCACGGCCTGCAGTACGAATGCATTGGCTGCGGCCTGTGCGTCGATGCCTGCAACTCGGTCATGGACAAGGTCGGCTACGCCCGCGGCCTGATCCGCTACGCAACGCAAAACGGCATGGCGCAGGGCTGGAGCCGCCTGCAGATGCTGCGCCGCGTGCTGCGCCCACGGGTGCTGCTGTACAGCGCCGTGCTCTGGGGCCTGTGCGGCGCCATGCTCTGGAGCCTGGGCCAGCGCGTGCCGCTGAAGGTCGATGTGGTGCGCGACCGCGCCACGCTCTCGCGCCTGGTCGCCGGCGGCCAGCTGGAGAACGTGTACCGCCTGCAGATCATGAACGCCACCGAGCAGCCGCAGCGCTACCGCATCAGCGCCAGTGGCCTGCAGGGGCTGCAGGTGGCCTCGGAGGCCGAGGTCAGCGTCGAGCCGGCGCAGTCGCGCTGGGTGCCGGTGCAGCTGCACATTCCGTATGGCAGCGCCGAGGCCGGCTCGCACCCGGTGCAGTTTCACATCGACGCCGTTGGCGGGAGTGACAAGGTGACGGAAAAAGCCGTGTTCCTGGTGCCGCGCTAAAGCCACCGCAGGGCGGCGGCGCAGCGCTTACTGCGCTGCCGCCGGCAGGCCAAAGACGCGGTCAAAGCTCCAGTTGAAGACGTAGGTGTAGGCCAGGAAGAACAGCAGCAGCCCGGCTTCGAGCACCAGCGCCTGCCACAGGCCGATGCCGAACCACCAGGCCATCAGCGGCACCAGCACCAGCGCCAGCCCGCCCTCAAAGCCCAGCGCGTGGGCTACGCGCCGGCGCACCGAACGGCCTTTGACGCTTTGGCGTGCCTCCCAGCGTTCAAACAGGTGGTTAAAGCCAATATTCCAGGCCACGGCAATCGCCGAGGCCACCACCGCCATGGCGCCCGAGGCGGCGGGCTGCTGGCCCAGCAGCACAAACAAGCCGCTGGCGCAGGCAATGGCCAGCAATTCATACAGGGTGACGAACACCACCCGGCGCAGCGGGCCTTGCAGCCCCTTTGGCGAAAAAACAACAGACATGGGGCGCGAGTATAGGCAGGGCGGCGCCGGCCCGCTGGTGCAGGGCCATCGCC
>JAJTBK010000314.1 GCA_021286965.1 Comamonadaceae bacterium
GAAAGCCCTGAAAGCGAAAGCAGCTGCCGAGGTTCTGGCGTGCCAGCCGCTCGGCCAACGTGCCAAAGGCCAGGGCCTTGAGCGAGAGCTTGACGTCCCGTTCCTGGCCGGCATCCGTGTGGCGCGACTGGTGTTCCAGACGCAAATCCAGCGCGGGCAGGCCGGCAGGGGTGTAGCGCAAAGGCTGGGCCTCGGCGATACAGGCAGTCAGGCAGATGTGGTTGTGCACTCCGGTGCGAAAGCGATCAGGCAACCGCCTGTTCGGCGGCGTTGGCCTTGCGGGCCTCTTCGCGCTCGACGGTCTTCATCATCGAGGAAGCGCCGGTGTCGGCCTTCTTCTTCTGCACCGTCAGGTGACGCAGCACGGCGTCGTTGAACTTGAAGGCGTGCTCGAGCTCGGCCATCACAGCCTGGTCGGCTTCGATGTTCAGGCACAGGTAGTGGGCCTTGGCGAGCTTGTTGATCAGGTACGCCAGCTGACGACGGCCCCAGTCTTCCACGCGGTGCACCTGGCCACCGCCGGCGGCGATCATGCCCTTGTAGCGCTCGAGCATGGCCGGAACCTGCTCGCTTTGATCCGGGTGGATCAACAAAATGATTTCGTAGTGACGCATAAACACTCCTTTTGGTTGAAGCCGCCCGCTGCGTCAAGTAGCGGTGTGGCAAGGCAAAGCCGGGCATTATAGCAGTGCGCCGATTTTTGTACACTCGCCACTGCGCCGCCGGGTGTCTTGAAAATCCGGCGCCCGGCCCCAGGTAAGCGGCCATACCCGTTTTCAACGACTTTTCACTACCCGCCATGTCTGAGCTGAACCCCAAAGCCACGCCCACCTCGCCCGAAGAAGTCGAAGCTGCCCTGGCGGCCAACGCCGCCGACGAGCTCAATCGCCTGCAAACCGAGCTCGCCGAACTCAAGGCCAAGAGCGCCGACCTGGCCGACCAGTTCCTGCGCGCCAAGGCCGAGGCCGAAAATGCCCGCCGCCGCGCCGAGGAAGAGGTCTCGAAGGCACGCAAATTCGGCATCGAGAGCTTTGCCGAAAGCCTGCTGCCGGTGTGCGACAGCCTGGACGCCGCCCTGGCCCTGGAGAGCGCCACCGCCGAGCAGCTGCGCGAGGGCTCGGACGCCACGCTGCGCCAGCTGGTTTCGGCCCTGGAGCGCAACAAGGTGGTGGTGATTGCCCCGGCGGCTGGCGAAAAATTCAACCCGCACCAGCACCAGGCGATCAGCATGGTGCCGGCCGAGCAGGAGGCCAACAGCGTCGTCAGCGTGCTGCAAAAAGGCTACCTGATTGCCGAGCGCGTGCTGCGCCCGGCCCTGGTGACGGTGGCGGCGCCCAAATAAGCGCCCGGCCCTTGAAACCGTACAAACCGTTCACAGATACGACACATCCAAACAATTCCAGCATTCGGAGAAGAAACATGGGAAAAATCATCGGTATCGACCTGGGCACCACCAATAGCTGCGTGTCCATCATGGAAGGCAACACCACGCGTGTGATCGAAAACAGCGAGGGCGCGCGCACCACGCCTTCCATCGTGGCCTACCAGGAGGACGGCGAGATCCTCGTCGGCGCCTCGGCCAAGCGCCAGGCGGTGACGAACCCCAAGAACACGCTGTTCGCCATCAAGCGCCTGATCGGCCGCAAGTTCTCCGAAAAAGAAGTGCAAAAGGACATCGACCTGATGCCCTACGCCATCGTGGCCGCCGACAACGGCGACGCCTGGGTGCAAGTGCGCGGCAACAAAATTTCGGCCCAGCAGGTCAGCGCCGACATCCTGCGCAAGATGAAGAAAACCGCCGAGGACTACCTGGGCGAGCCCGTGACCGAGGCCGTGATCACCGTGCCGGCCTACTTCAACGACGCCCAGCGCCAGGCCACCAAGGACGCCGGCCGCATCGCCGGCCTGGAAGTCAAGCGCATCATCAACGAGCCCACCGCTGCCGCCCTGGCCTTTGGCCTGGACAAGCAGGAAAAGGGCGACCGCAAGATCGCCGTGTACGACCTGGGCGGCGGCACGTTTGACGTCTCCATCATCGAGATCGCCGACGTCGATGGCGAGAAGCAGTTTGAAGTGCTGTCCACCAACGGCGACACCTTCCTGGGCGGCGAGGACTTCGACCAGCGCATCATCGACTACGTCATCAGCGAGATCAAAAAGGACCAGGGCGTGGACCTGTCCAAGGACGTGCTGGCCCTGCAGCGCCTGAAGGAAGCCGCCGAAAAGGCCAAGATCGAGCTCTCGAACAGCGCGCAGACCGACATCAACCTGCCCTACATCACCGCCGACGCCACCGGCCCCAAGCACCTGAACTTGAAGCTCACCCGCGCCAAGCTGGAGTCTTTGGTCGATGAGCTGATCGAGCGCACCATCGCCCCCTGCCGCACGGCCATCAAGGACGCCGGCATCAGCGTGGCCGACATCAACGACGTGATCCTGGTCGGCGGCATGAGCCGTATGCCCAAGGTGCAGGACAAGGTCAAGGAATTCTTCGGCAAAGACCCGCGCAAGGACGTGAACCCCGACGAGGCCGTGGCCGTGGGCGCCGCCATCCAGGGCCAGGTGCTCTCGGGCGACCGCAAGGATGTGCTGCTGCTGGACGTGACGCCGCTCTCCCTGGGCATTGAAACCCTGGGCGGCGTGATGACGAAGATGATCACCAAGAACACCACCATCCCGACCAAGTTCGCACAGACCTTCTCCACCGCCGACGACAACCAGCCGGCCGTGACCATCAAGGTCTTCCAGGGCGAGCGCGAGATGGCC
>JAJTBK010000328.1 GCA_021286965.1 Comamonadaceae bacterium
GACGCCCTGGCGCTGTGCGCGCGCTACGGCGTGGCCCTGCCGCCGCCGGTGCAGCAGGCGCTGGCACAAGGCCGGCTCGAAACCCCCAAGCCCGGCGACCCGGCGCTGGCCGGCCAGTCCGTGCAGCTGATCGCCACGCCGCAGCAATCGCTGCAGGCGGCGGCCGAGGCAGCGCGCGCCGCCGGGCTGGCAGCGCACGTGCTGTCCGACGCCATCGAGGGCGAGGCGCGCACCGTCGGCCAGGAGCACGCCGCGCTGGCCCGCGCCGTCGCTGGCCACGGTGCACCGTTTGCGCGCCCCTGCGTGCTGCTCTCGGGCGGGGAAACCAGCGTCACGCTGCCCCCCTACGCACCCGGGCAGTCCCCAGGCCGGGGCGGGCGCGCGGGCGAATTCTGCCTGGCCCTGGCGCAGGCGCTGCAGGGCCAGGCCGGAGTCTGGGCGCTGGCGGCGGACACCGACGGCATCGACGGCAGCGAAGACAACGCCGGTGCCTTCGTCACCCCCGACAGCCTGGCGCGCGCCAGCGCCCGGCAGCTGGCGCCAGCGGCCTACCTGGCGCGCCACGACAGCTACGGTTTTTTTGCCGCGCTCGGCGACCTGTTCGTCACCGGGCCCACGCATACCAATGTGAACGACTTTCGTGCGCTATTAATTTTGTAGCTACTGACGCTTACCCTGCTTGCGCCAGAGGCCATTTTTCTCAAAATTTCTTGGCCACACTGAGGATCAGCTTCGGCTTTTCCATCTGCCGCAGGGTGCCGTCGTTGTCGATGGCGATGAACAGGTCACGGTTGCGCACCGCAGCGCCCGCCAGCTCCGCGCCCCACACCAGGCCCCAGCGCTGGTGCTCCAGGCCCAGGCGGTAGTCGGTGGTGTCGAGCCCCCGGAAGTTGCGCACCCGCTGCCAGCCCAGGTGGGCGACGAGTTTCGTCTGCCCGTTGAGCGGGTAACTCAGGTCGAGGTCGAAAAGCTGCGAGCCCCGGCTGTGCTGCATGGCGCTGCCGTAGCAGTCCAGCGCCGGCCCCAGGTCGCCGCTGGGCAGCTTGACCAACAGGTAGTTGCCGCAGACGGTGGCGGTGTTGGCGCCGCGAAAGTCCTGGCTGACGACGTGCAGGTAGCGTGCCGTCAGGTAGCTCCAGCCGAGCTCGGCGATCAGGTAGCTGGTGTGAAAGCGGGTGTTGACCAGGCCGGTGGGGTTGAAGCTGGCATCGAACCCGGCGGGCGCCTCGTCCACGCGCGCCCCCGGGAACCACTCGCGTGCCGCGCCCAGGCCGTAGTGCCAGCCCTCGGGGTCGCCGCCACGCCAGCCCAGGGCCAGCATGGCGTTGAGGCGGTTGCCTTCGGGGTAGTTGACGCGGCTGACGCTGCCCAGCTGGAACTGCGCCACCAGGCCCGATTCGTGCGCCGCCTCCACCGTCAGTTCCAGCCCGGGGCCGCCAAAGGTATCGGAGACGCCGCGCGTCTTGCGGTCGCTCGACAGCTTGAGCGTGCTGTCGATGCTGTAGCTGGCGATCTCCGGTTCGGCACTGGCCTGGGCCTGGGCCATATTCATCAGGAAGGCGAGCGCCAAGGCCAGGGCCAGGGGGTAGCGCGTTTTCATGCCTGGCCCCCGCTGCCCGCCGGCGGGCACATGTTCGGGCGCGCCGCAGTGCGCGTCATCTCCTCGGTTTCGCCCAGGATTTCGGCGCCGATGTAAGCGCGCAGGCTCAAGCGTTCGCCCTGGGCACGCAGCACGCCCTTGTAGTTTTTCTTGCTGCGCGGGTCGTGCACCCAGCCCTCGCGCCAGGCCTGGCCATCCCACTTCTTGAGCTTGGCGATGCGCACGCCGCAGGCGTCGTCGCTGGTGCCTGCATCCTTGTCCCAGACGATCTGTCCGCACAGGGCGCCGGGGCTGTCGCTGCATTCCTTGAATTCGATGATCGCGCCCTGGTCCGCGCTCAGCCACAGGCCGTCGGCGGCATGGCTGTCGCCACTTTGCGCGCCCGCTGGCAGGGCCGCCAGCGCCAGGCTGGCGGCGCCGAGCAGCGCCGCGCCAAGGGTTCTTATGTGCATGGTGTCTCCTTCTTCGTGGTGATCGTTCAAGGCATGGGGGGGAAGGCGGGCCAGTGCGCCACCACCTGCCCCGAGGCAACGACGACGATGTCGCCAAACTGCTGCAGCAGGGCCTCGCTCTTGTGCGGGCGCAAGAACACGGTGTCGCCCGGCTGCAGCTGCTGCCGGCCCGAGCCCACCAGCACCTGCTGGTTGGGCGACAGCCCGTACAGGCCGCTGGTGGCCAGCCCGGCGGGCGAGACCGGGTCGGCGCGCCACTGGCCGCCGTACAGGAACACGCCGTGGCGCTGGTTGCGGTCCCAGGCGGTGAGCAGCTGGCCAAGCCACTGCACGCCGCTGGGCAGCATGAAGGCGCCGCTCTTGAGCAGCGGCGTGGCGATGAAGCAGGCCGGCTGGCACGCAGCCAGGTGCGGCAGATCGAACTCCGCCGGCTTGACGAAGGCCGAGCCGACGCTGACCTCGTTGGCCGCGCCGCTGCCGTCGTGCAGCTGAAAAGTGGGCGAACCGGCAGCGTTCCAGCACAGGCCCGGCGCCTGTGCCGCTGGCAGGCCCAGTGCCGCCACCGCCTGGGCCCGGTACTGGGTGTAGACCGCCTTGGCGTGCGCCTCGGCGCTGGCGCGGGCGCCGGGCAGGTCGGGGATTTCGGTCACGTGCGGGTCGTAGCCCATCATGCCGGTGAATTCCAGCAGGGGTTCAGCGCGCAGCAGCGCCAGTGCCTCGTCCAGCGCCGCCGCGCTGGCAAAGCCGCCCCGGTGCAGGCCAACGTCGATCTCCAGGTTGACGCGCAGGCGCTGCCCCAGGCCCTGCGCCAGCTGGCGGTACTCGGCCAGGCGCGCCGGGCTGTCGATCAGCCACTGCAGCTGGCGGCCGGGGTCAAAGCCGTTGGCCGGGCGCTGGACATAAAACGCGGCGGCCGCCGCCACCGGCAAGGGCTTGCCCAGCAGCAGGTCGAATGCCGGGAACTGCGCCGCGTGCAGCAGCAGGTAGGGCAGGTTGAACACCATCTGGCGCTGGCTTTGCAGCTGCTGCGCCAGCAGCTGCAGCAGCGCCGTCGCCGGCAGCGACTTGGCCACCACGCGCAGCGGCAGGGCCGGCGCCTTGAGCGCCTGCACCTGGCGCACGTTGGCCAGCAGCCGGTCGCGGTCGAGCACCAGCACCGGGGTGCTGGCGTCCGTCGCCCGCCCGGACTGGCGCAGGGCCTGCGCCAGGGCCGCAAAATAGCCATCGTGCGGTGCGCCCGACAGCCCCGGGCGCAGCGCCCAGCCGGCCAGGGCGGCGCCCGCGCCGGCAAGCCACAGACGGCGGCGGGTGTTCATGCTTTCTCCCCGAACAGTTGGCGCAGGTGCGGATTCAAGAAACGCCCCTGCGGATCGAGCTCGCGCCGCAGCTGCACAAAGTCCTGGAAACGCGGGTACAGCAGCGCCAGCTGCGCCGCTCCCAGGTCGTGCAGCTTGCCCCAGTGCGGGCGCCCGCCGTGGCGGCGAAAAATCGGCCCGATCTCACTGAGCAGGTACGCGTGCGCCTCGCCAGCGGCAGCGTGCACGGCGATGGAACAGCTCTCGCGCTGGTAGAACGGGCTGAGCCAGGCGTCGTCAGCAGCAACGAAGCGAAATTCGAGCGGGAAGAACACGTCGTTGCGCTGCTCCAGCGCTGCAATCACCTCTTTCACGCAGGCAACGCCCGCCTCGCGCGGCAGGTGGTATTCGGTTTCGTTAAAGCGCGTCGGGCGCTGGGTCGAAAGCAGCTTCCAGGCGCGGTTGCGCGCCTCCTCGGTCTGCTGTGGGTCGATCAGCCAGCCTGCCACCTTGCGCCGCAACCCGGGGGCAAAACCCAGCCAGTCGCGCAGCAGGCGCAGGTCGCGCAGCACGTCTTCATCCGCCGCGTGCGCATCCAACACCTGGCCGCTGTCATCGATGTCGTGCGTGATGGCGGCAGCGTAGCCGGTAAACGGCAGGTAGTAAAACTCGAAATTGCGGTGCTGCTGCGCCAGCTGCGGCGCGCGTTCGAGCAGCTGCGGCGCAGGTTCGAGCCACACGCGCCGGTGCAGGTTGTACGCCGGCACCACCGCCACCTGCGCCTCGGCAATCACCCCCAGGCTGCCCAGGGACACCTTGGCGGCCGCCAGCAGCTCGGGGTTGCGGGTGGCGCTGCATTCCAGGATGTCGCCGCGCGCCGTCACCAGGCGCAGCGCCTGCACCTGGGCGTGCAGCGCCGGCAGGTTGCGCCCGGTGCCGTGCGTCGCCGTGCTGATGGCCCCGGCCCAGCTTTGCACATCAACGTCGGGCAAATTGGGCAACGCCCAGCCCAGGGCATCGAGCTGGCGCGAGAGCACCGCCAAGCGCGTACCGCCCTGCACCCGTGCCGTCTGCGCCGCCGCCCCGGGCGCCACGCCCGAGAGGCGGTCGAGCGACACCAGCCAATCATCCGTCGGCACCAGGGGCGTGAACGAATGGCCGGCGCCGACACAACGCCAGCGCTGCTGCGCCGGCGCGCTGCGCAGCGCCTGCGCCAGCTCGGCCTCATCGGCAGGAACGAAAAAACGTTGCGGTTGGCACTGCTGCAGCCCCGACCAATTGCGCCAGGGCGCAGGGGCAGGGGCCGGCACCACAGAACTGGCCGGCACCTGGGCCCAGGCCGGCGCCAGCAGCGGCGCCACCGCCGCACCCGCACCAGCGCGCAGCACCAGGCGGCGCGAGACGGCCATAGAAGAAGAACGCGCAGGCATCACGAGGCACTTCCTTTCGCCATGAAATCGATCAGCGCCCGCAGCTCCTCGGGACTGCAATCGGCGCATTGCCCGCCCGCCGGCATGGCGTTGAGCCCCTGCTGGGCGTGCTGCAGCAAGCGCTCCATGCCCTGGCGCAGCCGGGGCTGCCACTGCGGCGCAAAGCCCGTCAGCGGCGCCTGTGCTGCCAACTGGCTATGGCAGACCATGCAGGAGCGTTCGTACTTCTCCGCCAGGGCCGCATCGGCCGGGCGCAACGCAGCGGCGCGTGCCACATCGGCAGCCGTCGGCTGCGGCCCGGTGCTGCACCCCACCAGGCCAGCCAATAACCAGACCCCGGCGCAGGTGCAGAGCACAGATTGGTAGGACAT
>JAJTBK010000340.1 GCA_021286965.1 Comamonadaceae bacterium
CGCCGTCGAGGTGCAGACGCAGCAGGAGCTCTGGAACACGCAGCTGCAGCAGCTGCGCCAGCGCCTGCAGCGGCTGCAGGCGCTGCCCGGGCAGGATGCGGCCTGGCCAGCGGCCATGGCCAAGGTGCAGGAGGGGCTGCAGGCGTACGAGGCCGGGTTGGCGCCGATTTTTGCCCGGGTCGCCAGCACCGAGCTCGACACCGTCGTCGCCGCTGCCTACGCCGAGCAGTTCCAGGGCCAGGTGCAGGAGGTCGATGCGCAATTGGCGCAACTGGCCGCACAGGCGCGCACGCGCATGGAGGCGGCGCAGGCGGCGCTGGAGCAGCGCACCGCACTCATGGCGGTGCTGATGGCGGCGGCCGTGGTGCTGGCGCTGCTCGTGCTGCTGCCGCTGACGCTGTCGAGCGTGCGGGCGCTGACGCGCTCGCTGGCGCAGGCGCGTGCACTGGCCGAGCGCATTGCCGCCGGCGACCTGACGCAGGATGCTGTGGCCCAGGCAGGCGATGAGCTCGGCCAGCTGATTGCCGCCATGGGCCGGATGCAGCAGGCGCTGCGCGAGCTGGTGGGCCAGGTGCAACAGGCGGCGGGCAACATCTCCACCGCCAGCGCCGAGATCGCTGGCGGCAATCAGGACCTGAGCCTGCGCACCGAGCAGGCGGCAAGCAATTTGCAGCAGACGGCGGCATCCATGGCGCAGCTGACGGCGAGCGTGCAGCAAAGCGCCGAGGCTGCGCACACTGCCAGCGGTTTTTCCGGCGCCGCCGCCGGCGTTGCCGAGCGCGGCGGCGCCGTGGTGCAGCAGGTGGTGCAGACCATGGGTACGATTTCCGAAAGCTCGCGGCGGATCGGCGACATCACCGGCGTGATCGACTCCATCGCCTTCCAGACCAACATCCTGGCGCTGAACGCGGCGGTCGAGGCCGCGCGCGCTGGCGAGCAGGGACGGGGGTTTGCCGTCGTCGCCGCCGAGGTGCGGCAGCTGGCACAGCGCAGCGCCGAGGCGGCGCGTGAAATCAAGGGCCTGATCCAGACCTCGGTGCAGCGCGTCGATGGCGGCGCCCGCCTGGTGGGCGAAGCGGGCACCACCATGGCCGAGATCGTCGCCGGCGTGCAGCAGGTGACGGGGGTGGTCACCGAGATCAGCACCATGGCGGCCGAGCAGGCACAGAGCATCGGCCAGGTCGGCGCGGCGGTGCAGCAGCTCGACCAGATGACGCAGCAAAACGCCGCCCTGGTGGAGCAATCAGCGGCCGCCGCGCAGTCGCTGCGCGACCAGGCCGTGGTGCTGGAGCAGTCGATCCGGCGCTTTCGGCTCGCCGACGGCGTGCGCGCACCGGCGCGCCTTCAGTAGCTGCGCCCGCCCTTGTACATGGCGTGCTGGCGCCGCTGCAGCGGCGTGGCCGCGCCCAGGCGCGCCAGGGCGGCGCCCGCGTGCGCGTGCGTAATGGCCAGGCCCAGGGCGTCGGCCGCGTCCGGGCCGGGCAGGCCGGGCAGCTGCAGCAGGCGGCGCACCATCTCCTGCACCTGGGCCTTGGCGGCGCGGCCGTGGCCGACCATGGCTTTTTTCATCTGCAGCGCGGTGTATTCGGCCACCGGCAGGCCGGCGTGCACCAGGGCGGTGAGCGCGGCGCCGCGCGCCTGGCCCAGCAGCAGGGTCGATTGTGGGTTGACGTTGACGAACACGATCTCCACCGCCGCCGCCTCGGGCTGGTAGCGCTGGGCCACTTCGCTGATGCCGTCGAACAAAATTTTCAGCCGCCCCGGCAAATCCCCCAGCGCCACGCCGCTGCCGGCGCCGGTGGTGCGGATGGTGCCGCTGGCGACGTAGACCAGCTGCGGGCCGTGCGCATCCACCACGCCAAAGCCGGTGGTCTGCAGGCCGGGGTCGATACCGAGGATGCGCATTTGCTCTTTTTTTAATAGCTGCAGACGCTTGCCTGCATTAGGGTATTTGCGAATTCGACATGCGTCCCAAGAGGGCGCGGGCACGCGTTGCCAGGTAGGCCGACTGCGGTGTTTTCTCAAACCGCTTGGGCGCGGGCAGCATCACGGCCAGGCGGGCGGCCTCGGTCGGGGTGAGGGCGCTGGCGCTTTTGCCAAAGTAGTGGCGCGCGGCGGCTTCGGCGCCGAACACGCCTTCGCCCCATTCGACGCTGTTGAGGTACAGCTCCAGGATGCGGCGCTTGCTCAGCAGCCGCTCCAGCGCCAGGGTCAGCAGCAGCTCCTGGCCTTTGCGCGCCATGCTGCGCTCGCCCGAGAGCAGCAGGTTTTTGGCCAGCTGCTGGCTGATGGTGGAGCCGCCGCGCAGCTTGGGTGGGTGGCGCGCGTCGGCGCGGGCGGCGGCGCGGGCGTTGCGTGCGCGGGCTTTTTCGATCGCGCCCCATTCGACGCCGTCGTGCTCGACGAAGCCATCGTCCTCGGCGGCGACGACGGCGCGCTTGAGGTGTTCGGAAATCTCACCATACGGGCGCCACTGCTGCGCCCAGGGAATGCGGCCCTGGCTGCGCCAGAGGGCGAAGGCTTCGGAGCGCTGAAAGCTGGTCGATGCCGGGTCGATCCAGGCCATGGCCGCCAGGCGCAGGACGAAGAACAGCTGCAGCCCGATGGCACCGAGCAGCAGCAGCGCCAGCCAGCGCCCCAGGGCCTTCATAGCAGGGCGCGCAGCTCGGCCAGCACCTGCGCCGTCGGCGGGCGCAGGCCGCGCCAGAGGGCGAAGGCTTCGGCCGCCTGCTCGACCAACATGCCCAGGCCGTCGCGCCCCTGGGCGCCGTGCTGCGCCGCCCAGGCCAGAAAGCCTTGCGCGGCGGCGCCGTACATCATGTCGTAGGCCAGGCTGCCCGGGCGCAGCACCTGCGCTGGCACGGGCACGTCGGCGCCGGCCAGGCTGCTGGCGCTGGCGTTGATGATGAGGTCAAAATCCTGCTCTAGCGCTTGTATATCGAGCGCCAGCAGCTCTACTTTTTGTAGCGCGGCGAGGGTGCTGTGGGCTTGCACCAGGGCCTGGGCGCGCGCCAGGGTGCGGTTGACCACGACCAGGCGCCGGGGCCGGCGTTCGAGCAGTGGCGCCAGCGCGCCCGCAGCGGCGCCACCGGCGCCGATGAGCAGCACATCGCGCCCGGCCAGGGGCCGGCCGGCGCCGTGCTCGATGTCGGCCACCAGGCCCAGGCCGTCGGTGTTGTCGGCGTGGATGGCGCCGTCCTGAAAGCTCAGGGTGTTGGCGGCGCCGGCGAGCTGCACGCGCGCGCTGCAGCTATCGGCCAGTTGCGCCGCTTCGAGCTTGAAGGGCACGGTGACGTTGCAGCCGCGCCCGCCGCTGGCGGCAAAGGCGCGCACGGCGCTGGCAAAGCCGCCCAGCGGCACGAGCTGGGCCTCGTAGCGCAGCGCCTGGCCGGTGAGGGCGGCAAAGCGCTGGTGAATCCAGGGCGAGCGGCTGTGGGCGATGGGGTGGCCCATCACGCAGTACGGGTCTAGGGGCATGGCGCTGGTGGCTTAGGGCTTGGCGCTGGCGGTGCCGGCGCTGGCCTGCAGGGTTTGGTCGCGGGTGAACTTGAAGCGCGAGACGACGGCGATCTGGTCGGCGCGCCGGCGCATGTCGCTGCTGAAGCGGCCAAACGGGCCGCTGGCGCGGGCGATGGCCTCGGCGCGCCGGTCGAGCTGGGGGTTGCCCGAGCCTTGCACGACCTCGGTGCCGAGCACCTTGCCGTCGTGGTTGACGGTGACGATCATGACCAGCTCGCCGTAGAGCTTCTTGCCGCCTTGCTCGGGGAAGTTCTCGGTGCCCTTGTCCTCGATCTTGCGGCGCAGCGCGTCGTAGTAGACGGCGTAGGCTTCCTCGCGCGTGGCCGGGCTGATGTAGCGCTTTTTCGGGCGCGCGTTTTCTTCGTTGATGCGTTTTTCGATCTCGGCCAGGAGCTTGAGCAGCTGGCGCCGCTTGGCTTCCTGCGCCGCCTGCTCGCTGCGCTCGCTCGGTTGCGGCTGCTGCTCGGGCTTGGGCAGGCGCGCCACCTGCTCGCGCAGCTGCGCCAGCAGCAGGGTTTGTTCCTCGTGCATGGCGTCGAGCTGGCGCTGGGTTTCCTCGAAGTCTTCGCCCACGGTGGTGAGTGCGGCGTAGGGCAGGGGGCTGCTGGCGCGGCCCTTGTCGGCGTCGCCGCCGCCGGCGAGGTTGGTTTGCGCAATCGCCTGTGCCTTGTCGGGCGCTTCGGTGGATTTGGCGTTGACGAGGATGACTTCGAGTGGCGTGTCCTCGAACACGCGGTTGAAGCCCTCGGGATCGACGAAGCGCACCGTCAGCAGCGCAGCGTGCACCAGCACGGAAAAGCCCAGCGCCAGTTGCAGGGTGGAGAAGCGAAGCAGGAAGGCGGGCATGGTCGGTCAGGCGGCAGGGGTGTCGGCGGGGGGCGTATCGGCCTCGTTCACGTCCAGGGCGATGGCGATGGCGCCGGTCACGGCCTCGTCGTCGTCCTCGCTCAGGGGGCCGTCGTCGGCGCTGGTCGTGGGGTCGTCCAGGCGTTCGAGCACCGTGCCGGCGATCTCCAGCGTAATCAGGTCGATGGCGCCGAGCTGCACGCGCACACGCGCGCCGCGCTCGCACTGCTGCGCCCCCAGCACCGGCAGCACCAGCGGCAGGTGGTCGGCGCGCACCAGGATTTCACCGCCGCTGCGCGCGTCCTTGATGACGGTGGCGGTCAGTTCGGTGAGCTGGTTTTGCTGCAGGTATTGGAGCGTCCAGAAGCGCTCCATGCCCGATTGGTAGCCGTTGTAGGCGCTGTAGGTGGTGTCAAAGCTGCTGATGATGGCAAACAGCTCGGCGTCCTTGGGCTTGAAGGGCGCGGCCAGCGCGGCGGTCTTGCCGTGGCGCACGCAGGCGATGACTTGCCACTGGTTGACCAGATCGACGTAGCGGCGCAGCGGCGAGGTGGCCCAGGTGTAGCACTTGACGCCCATGCCGGCGTGCGGCAGCGCCTTCGTGCTCATGCGCACCTTGATGCCCGGCGCCAGGCTTGCCTGGCTGCGGTAGATGCCGGGCACGCCGTGCTCGGCCAGCATCTGGCCCCAGTGGCTGTTGGCGACGATGGCGGCCTCGGCCACGATCAAATCGAGCGGCGCGCCGCGCTGGCGCGTGCTGATTTCCACCGTTTCATCGCCCTGGGGCACGTCCTTGCCGTTGCCGTGCAGGCGGAAGTTGTAGTCCGGGCGGTTGAAGGTCTCGGGCTTGCCGCGCACGGCCTCGCGCCCGGCTTTCAGGTGGCGTGCCAGGCGGTATAAAAATGAGAGCTGCTCGCGCTTTCCCAGCAAGGCTTGGGGTGTGTTTTCATGCTCAAAATCGGGGTCTTGCAGCCAGGCTTCGGTGACGATGTGGTCGAGCTGGTCGTGGCGCAGGTTGACCTCGACGGGCACGCGCTCCAGGCGCGTTTCGGTGGCGGTGACGGCGAGCGTCGCCTCGTCGTAGGTGACGTAGAGCGAGACGGCAGGGTTGGCGCGGCCCTCGTCCAGGGTGTAGATCTGCACCACCTCGGGCGGCAGCATCGTCACCTTGTAGCCCGGCATGTAAACCGTGGACAGGCGCGTGCGCCCGAGCTTGTCGAGCTCGCTGCCCGGCGCAATCGCCAGGCCCGGGGCGGCGATGTGGATGCCCAGCGTGACGCTGCCCGTGCCCAGGCCGGTGACGGAGAGCGCGTCGTCGATCTCGGTGGTTTGCGAATCGTCGATGGAATACGCCTGCACCGGCGCCAGCGGCAGGTCGGCCGGCGGCTGCGGCGCGGCGAGCTGCGGGAAACCCGTGCCCTTGGGGAAGTTCTCGAACAAAAAGCGCTGCCAGTGAAACTGGTAGGCCGAGGTGATGGCGCCGGCATCGTGCAAAAGCGCCAGCGGCGCCAGGTGCGTGCTGCGGCTGGCCTCGACCACGGCCTTGTACTCGGGCGCGTTCTTGTCGGGGCGGAACAAGATTTTGTAGAGCTGCTCGCGGATGGGCGCTGGGCACTGGCCGGCAGCCAGTTCGCCGGCCCAGGCCCCGATCTGTGCCTGGATTTGCTTTTTCTTCTCGATCGCTGCCAGGGCCTGCTGCAGCACCTCGGCGCTGGCCTTTTTGAAGCGGCCCTTGCCGGCGCGGCGGAAGTAGTGCGGTGCCTCGTACAGCGCCAGCAGCATGGCCGCTTGCTCGTGCACCGGGCAGGCGGCTGAAAAATAGTCGCGCGCCAGGGCGACGAAGCCAAATTCGTCCTCCGGGGCGAATTCCCAGGCCAGCGCCAGGTCGATGTCGGCGGCGCCGGCGCGTGCTTGCGCCAGCAGCTCGGCCGGGGCCGGCTTGTCAAACGGCAGCAGGATGTTGGCGGCCTTGACCTTGACCCGCTTGCCCGAATCGAGTTCGATTTGTGCCGAGGATTCGGCTTCAGAAAGGATGCGTCCGGCGAGGAATTTACCGGCGTCGTCAAACAATGCGTACATGGGCGCGATTGTCCCACGCGGGCGCTGTAGAGCTCTGTAACATGTTGGCAGCCATTGCCCCCGTTGCCATCATGTCCGACCTCCCCGCGCCTTCGTCCCTGGCCCAGTACCTGCAGCAGCACGGCGGCTGTGCGCCACCGGCGGCGGCGCTGGCGCTGCTGGTCGATGTGCTCGAACGCCTGCACGCCGGGCACGCCAATGGGCAGCTGCATGGCGCGCTCGATGCGCAGCAGGTGCTGCTCGAACCGGCGCGCCTGCAGCTGCGCGAGCTTGGCGGCTGGAGCGGGCAGGGCAGCCGCAGCGCTGACCTGCAGGCCGCGCTGGCGCTGTTTGCGCCGCTGCTGGCCGCTGGCGTTCCCGACCCCGGGTTGCAGCAGCTCTTGCAGCAGGCGGCACGGGGCCGCTGGGACACGGCCCAGGGGCTGCGCGAGGCGCTGCTGGGCTGGGAGCAGCAACCCTGTGCCATCGTCACCGGCGAGCGCCGCAGCACGCTCGAAGCGCTGTTGTGCCGGATGCGCCAGCAGAGCGATTTCCCCGCGCTCTCGGACTCGGTGGCGCGCATCCAGCGCGTGGCCGATTCGGAGCACGACAGCCTGAGCGACCTGACGCGCGAAATCCTCAAGGACGTGGCGCTGACGCACAAGCTGCTGCGCCTGGTCAACAGCGCGCAGTACGCGCGCGCCGACCGGGGCACGGTCAGCACCGTCTCGCGTGCCGTCAGCCTGGTGGGCTTTACCGCCGTGCGCAACATGGCGCTGAGCCTGGTGCTGCTCGAACACCTGGGCAACCGCGACCAGGCCGGACAGATGCGCGAGAGCATGTTGCGCGCCATGCTCGCGGGCGCCATCGCCAGCGAGCTGTGTCCGCTGCCTGCCGAGGGCGAGCAGGCCTTCATCGGCGCCATGTTCTACAGCCTCGGGCGGCTGCTGTGCGAGTTTTATTTTCCGGCCGAGGCGCAGCGCATCCGCAGCCTGCAGGCCAGTGGCATGGGCGAACCGGCGGCGGCGCAGCAGGTACTGGGCCTGGGGCTGGACGACCTGGGCCTGGGCGTGGCGCGCGCCTGGGGCCTGCCCGAGGCGCTGCAGCGCTGTATGCACATGCCGCTGGGGGCGCCGCAGCTGCGCCCGGCGATCCAGGGCGCAGAGCGCCTGCGCTGGGTGGCGCGTG
>JAJTBK010000350.1 GCA_021286965.1 Comamonadaceae bacterium
GTGTCCGAAATCTGGATGGAACGCTTGCAGCGCGCAGGTGTTGTGCTTCTGGTTTTGATGATGTCCATCGCCCTGTTCAACGACGTCACCCGGCTCTTTGGCTAATCCTTTGGCCGCCCCCTGTAAGCACTGGCGGCCCACCGCTTCACTCATGAACACATCTATCAAACGCTTGGGCGTGCGCACCGCTTCGGCCATCGCGGCCATGGTTTTGGCTTCCCAGGCTGCCTGGGCCCTGGAACCCTTCAAGGTGCAGGACATTCGCGTCGAGGGCTTGCAGCGCATTGAAGCGGGCACGGTGTTCGCGTCCATGCCGCTGCGCGTGGGCGAGGAATACAACGACGAAAAAGGCTCGGCCGCCATTCGTGCCCTGTTCGCCCTGGGCCTGTTCAAAGACGTGCGCCTCGAAGCCGACGGCCATGTGCTGGTGGTGGTGGTGCAGGAACGCCCGAGCATTGCCAACGTGGAATTTGCCGGCACCAAGGAATTCGACAAGGACGCGCTCGTCAAGGCCATGCGCGACGTTGGCCTGGCCGAGGGGCGCCCGTTCGACAAGGCGCTGGCGGATCGCGCCGAGCAGGAGCTCAAGCGCCAGTACATCAACAAGAGCCTCTACGGTGCCGAGGTCGTCACCACCGTGACGCCGATCGAGCGCAACCGCGTCAACCTTACCTTCACCGTGGTCGAAGGCGAGCCCGCGCGCATCAAGGACATCCACGTCGTCGGCAACAAGGCGTTCAGCGAGTCCACGCTCAAGGGCTTGTTTGATTTGGATACCGGCGGCTGGCTGAGCTGGTACACGAAGAGCGACCGCTACGCCCGTACCAAGCTCAACGCCGACCTGGAAACCCTGCGCTCGTACTACCTGCAGCGCGGCTACCTTGAGTTCCGCATCGACTCCACCCAGGTGGCCATCTCGCCGGACAAGCAGGACATCGCCATCACCATCAACGTCACCGAGGGCGAGCGCTTCGTCGTCTCCGGCGTCAAGCTCGAAGGCAACTACCTCGACCGCGACGATGAGTTCAAGTCGCTGGTGACGATCGAGCCCGGCGCGCCCTACAACGCCGACAAGGTGGCCGAAACCACCAAGGCCTTCACGGAGCACTTCGGCAATTTCGGCTACGCCTTTGCGCGCGTCGAGGCCGTGCCCGAGATCGATCGCAGCACCAACCGCGTCGCCATCGCGCTGCGCGCCGAGCCCTCGCGCCGCGCCTACGTGCGCCGTATCCAGGTCAGCGGCAACAACCGCACGCGCGACGAAGTCATCCGCCGCGAATTCCGCCAGTATGAAGCCTCCTGGTACGACGGCGACCGGATCAAGCTCTCGCGCGACCGTGTCGACCGCCTGGGCTATTTCACCGAGGTCAACGTCGAAACCCAGGACGTTCCCGGCTCGCCCGATCAGGTCGATCTGGTGGTCAACGTGGCCGAAAAACCCACCGGCTCGCTGCAGCTGGGCGCAGGTTTTTCCAGTGCGGAAAAAATCGCGCTCTCGTTCAGCATCAAGCAGGACAACGTCTTTGGCTCGGGTAACTACCTGGGGGTGGACATCAACACCAGCAAGTACCGCCGCACCCTGGTGTTCTCGACCACCGATCCGTACTTCACGCAAAGTGGCATCTCGCGCACCCTGGATCTGTACTACCGCACCGACCGGCCCTACGACGAGCAAGGCGGCAGCTACCAGCTCGTCACCACCGGCACCAGCATCCGCTTCGGCGTGCCGTTCAGCGAGGTCGATACCGTGTTCCTGGGCGGTGGCTTCGAGCAGACCAAGATCAAGCCCGGCACCAACATCCCGGCCTACTACCTGGCCTACGCCGACACCTACGGCTACACCAGCAACGCCATTCCCCTGACCCTGGGCTGGTCGCGCGACGACCGCGACAGCGCCCTGGCGCCCAACTCCGGCCGCTACCAGCGCCTGAACTCCGAATGGTCGGCCGCTGGCGATGCCCACTACGTGCGCGCCAACTACCAGTACCAGCAGTACGTGCCACTGAACAAGAAATTCACCCTGGCCTTCAACGGTGAACTCGGCCTGGGCAAGGGCATTGGTGGACGCCCGTTCCCGGTGTTCAAGAATTTTTACTCCGGCGGCCTGGGTTCGGTGCGTGGTTTTGACCAAGGCACGCTGGGCCCGCGCGACATCACCGGCGCCTCGATTGGCGGGCCGAAGAAGGTCACGCTCAATGCCGAGTTGATCGCGCCCTTCCCCGGCGCCGGCAACGACCGCACGCTGCGCGTCTTCGGCTTCGTCGATGCCGGTAACGTCTTTGGCGACAACGAGAAAATGAGCATGAGCGAAATGCGCGCCTCGGCGGGTCTGGGCCTGTCGTGGATCTCGCCGCTCGGCCCGCTGCGCTTGGCCTACGCCCAGCCGGTGCGCAAGCAAGCTGGCGATAAAATCCAGAAACTGCAATTCCAAATCGGGACATCCTTCTAATGAAATCCTTTGCACGTCATTTTTCCCTGGCTGTTTTGCTCGGTTCCCTGGCCGTGGCTGCGCCCCTGGCCGCCCATGCGGAAGAATTCAAGGCCGGTTTCGTCAACACCGACCGCCTGTTCCGCGAAGCCAATGCCGCCAAGTCGGCCCAGGCCAAGCTGGAACAGGAATTTGCCAAGCGCGAGAAGGAACTCGTCGATCTCGGTAACACCTTGAAGGCCGCCTCGGAGAAATTCGAGCGCGACGCGCCCACCATGGCCGAGAGCCAGCGCCAGGCACGCCAGCGCCAGCTGGTCGATCAGGATCGTGACTTCCAGCGCAAGCGCCGCGAGTTCCAGGAAGACCTGAGCACGCGCAAGAACGAAGAGCTGGCGCAGGTGCTCGAACGTGCCAACAAGGTCGTCAAGCAGGTGGCCGAGGCCGAGAAGTACGACGTCATCTTGCAAGAAGCGGTGTACATCAACCCCAAGCACGACATCACCGACAAGGTGCTCAAGGCGCTCAACGCTGCCAAGTGATGCAGCTCGGGCAGATTGTTGATGCGCTGGGCGGAACACTGATCGGGGCCGAGCGCGATGTGGAAATTACCCGCATCGCGCCGCTCGATTCCGCCGGCCCCGGGGACTTGAGTTTTCTCAGCAACCCGCGTTACCAACAGCAGCTGGCCGCCTCTCAGGCGGCCTGTGTCATTGTGGCGCCGGCGCTGCAGGAGGCGGCGCAGGCGCGCGGCGCCTGCATCGTCGCTGACAATCCCTACGCCTACTTTGCCCGCGCCACCCA